>NZ_JBFUHH010000019.1:0-52553 GCF_056402495.1 Microvirga sp. P4_A5
ATGCTTCTTCCACATCTCAAGCGCCGTGTATTGGACGTCAGCCGAGGTGAACGGCTTGCCGTCATGCCACGTCACACCTTCACGCAGCTTGAACGTGACGGTCTTCCCGTCCTCCGTCGCGTCCCAGCTCACGGCGAGCACCGGCGCCGGGTTGCCCTTGGCGTCGAGATCGACGAGCGCCTCCATGATCTTGCTGGTGACCAGGTACACACCGGTGGAGGCCCGAAGCGCCGGATTGAGAATGCGTTGCTCGGAACCCAGATGAACCGTGAACACGCCGCCTCGCTTCGGGGCATCCTGGGCGAACGAGGCACGAGGCAGAAAACCGCTGGCCGCGAAGGCGGTCGCGGAGAGCAAAGCGTGGCGGCGGGTCAGGCGCATCGGGTCATCCTCGTTCGAATAGGTCAGTAGAACTTACGAACAGAGGCCAAACGCGTCAACGAGAATGTTCTTTTTAACGAACTCTAGATTGGATCGTTTTCTTCTCTCCGAATAGCAGTATGGAGAACCGGATTCTATACCAGCAAAAAACGGTACCGAATGATGAAGAGGTCTCCGTAAATCCAGGCGATTCACCGCCAGAGACATGGAAGTCGGTTCGTTTTATCGAACGTTCGGCCGGGGACGGCGAAGGCCCTCCCCGGCCGATTGGTCAGCTCCGCTTGGGTGGCGTCGCCGGCCAGCTCTTGATCAGCGTGTCGTAATCGATCGTCTCGCCTTTCGGCTTCTCGTTTTCGAGTTTCCGCTGGGGCGCGACATTGCCGTCGGCCGCGGCCTTCTTGTACCAGTCCTCGGCCGTGGTCTTCGGGTTGAGTTTGGGGCCGCACTCGCCCTGCACGTTCGCCCGCTCGAGCCGTCCCAGCACCTCGTCCTGTCCGGCAGCCAGTGCATCCATGGCCGCCTGCGGTGTCTTTGCACCGGATGAGGCGTCACCGATATTCTGCCACCAGAGCTGAGCCATCTTCGGATAATCCGGGATGTTGTTGCCGGTCGGCGTCCACTGGACACGGGCCGGCGAACGGTAGAACTCCACGAGGCCGCCGAGCTGGGGCGCGCGTTCGGTGAAGCTCTTGTCCCAGATGTCGCTGTCGCGGATGAAGGTGAGGCCCACATGGCTTTTCTTCAACGAGACGCTCTTCGACGTGACGAACTGGGCATAGAGCCAGGCCGCCTTGCGCCGATCGACGGGGGTCGATTTCAGCAGCGTCCACGAGCCCGCATCCTGGTAGCCGAGCTTCATGCCCTCTTTCCAATAGGAGCCGTGCGGCGAGGGAGCCATGCGCCATTTCGGTTTGCCGTCGGTGTTCATCACCGGCAGGCCGGGCTTCACCATGTCGGCGGTAAACGCCGTGTACCAGAACATCTGCTGGGCGATGTTGCCCTGCGCCGGCACGGGTCCCGACTCGGAGAAGTTCATGCCATTGGCTTGCGGCGGCGCATATTTCTTCAGCCAGTCGATGTATTTCGTGATCGAATAGACGGCCGCCGGGCCGTTGGTGTCGCCACCGCGGTCGACGGACGAACCGACCGGACGGCAGCCTTCCATGCGCACGCCCCATTCATCCACGGGCTTGCCGTTCGGGATGCCCTTGTCGCCGCTCCCCGCCATGGACAACCACGCATCGGTGAACCGCCAACCGAGCGACGGGTCCTTCTTGCCGTAATCCATGTGGCCATAGACCTTGACGCCGTCGATCTCCTTGATGTCGTTGGTGAAGAACTCCGCGATGTCCTCGTAGGCCGACCAATTGACCGGCACGCCGAGTTCGTAGCCGTATTTCGCCTTGAACTTTTCCTTGATGTCGGGACGCTGGAACCAATCGTACCGGAACCAGTAGAGATTCGCGAATTGCTGGTCGGGCAGCTGGTACATCTTGCCGTCCGGCGCCGTGGTGAAGGAGCGGCCGATGAAGTCGGCGACGTCTAGTGTCGGCGACGTCACGTCCTTCCCCTCGCCCGACATCCAGTCGTCGAGGGCGATGGCCTGTTTGTAGCGAAAGTGCGTGCCGATGAGATCGGAATCGTTCACCCACGCGTCGTAGATGTTGCGGCCCGATTGCATCTGCGTCTGGATCTTCTCCACCACGTCGCCCTCCTGGATGAGGTCGTGGGTGAGCTTGATGCCGGTGATTTCAGTGAAGGCCTTCGCGAGGGTCTTGGCCTCGTATTCATGGGTGGTGATCGTCTCCGAGACCACGTTGATCTCCATGCCGGCGAAGGGTTTCGCGGCATTCACGAACCATTCCATCTCCTTCATCTGCTCGTCTTTCGACAGCGTCGATGGCTGGAATTCGGCGTCGATCCACTTCTTGGCTTCGTCCATTCCGGCGAACGCCGCGCCGGTGCCGAGCGCCATGGCGAGGACGCTGGTAGAGAAGAGCAGCTTCAGATGCCTTGAGGTCGATTTCATGTTTTCCTCCGGTTTAGGTCCATGCCGGCTTTCTGCCGGTCTTTTCCCCTCAGCTCGTGTGAGCCGCCGGGACTTTGGCCATTGCCCTCAGACGTAACGGAAAACCACCGCCGCGTAAGCGAGCGAAAGCCCGATGGCCCACACGGGATCGGGGCCCATCAGGCCGAGCCATGCGAGATTGATGAACGCTGCGCCGAGCAGCGAAATGAAAAGCCGGTCGCCGCGCGTGGTCGGAATGCGCAGGATGCCGACGCGCTCCGTCTCCGGAAACAGGATCGCGAGTGCCGTCATGACGAGCAGGAGCGACCCGATGATCCCGAAGAAAAGGGCCGTCTGCCACGTCCAGGCCATCCAGGCGAAGTCAGGCATGAGCAGCCCCCTTCTCCTCTCCCCCTTGCGGGGAGAGGGCGGGAGTGGGGGTCGAGATGTCACGGCGGTGAGCGGGAGGATAAGGTGCGACCGGCGATACCGCCGCGGTTTTTCTTTCGCCGTTCCACCCGTGGGGACCACCCCCACCCCTGGCCCCTCCCCGCACGGGAGAGGCGAATTGCGTCCCGCATGTCATTTCCATCATACCCGTCCCAACGCGAAACCCTTGGCGATGTAGTTTCGGACGAACCAGATCACCAGCGCGCCGGGCACGATGGTCAGGACGCCCGCGGCGGCGAGCAGGYCCCAATCCATGCCGGCGGCAGAGACCGTGCGCGTCATGGTCGCGGCGATGGGTTTGGCGTTGACGCTCGTCAGCGTGCGCGCCAGCAGCAATTCCACCCACGAGAACATGAAGCAGAAGAAGGCCGCGACGCCGACGCCGCTCGCGATCAGCGGCATGAAGATCTTGATGAAGAAGCGCGGAAACGAATAGCCGTCGATGGCCGCCGTCTCGTCGATCTCGCGGGGAACGCCCGACATGAAGCCTTCGAGAATCCATACCGCCAGCGGCACGTTGAACAGGCAATGGGCAAGCGCCACGGCCCAAGGCGTGTCGAAGAGGCCGATGGCCGAATAGAGGTTGAAGAACGGCAGCGCGAACACGGCGGCGGGCGCCATGCGGTTCGAGAGCAGCCAGAAGAACAGATGCTTGTCGCCGACGAACCGGTAGCGCGAGAAAGCGTAGGCCGCCGGAAGTGCGAGGGTGATCGACACGACCGTGTTGATCGCCACATAGCTCAGCGAATTGATGTAGCCGCCATACCAGCTCGGATCCGTAAAAATCTTCCGGTAATGCTCGAAGGTGATCTCGCGGGGCCACAGGGTCATGGTGGTGGAAATTTCGGTGTTGGTCTTGAGGCTCATATTGATGAGCCAATAGATCGGCAGCATCAGAAACAGCAGGTAGAGGACCATCCCGATGGCGCTGCCGCTGACCCACGAGCCGGCCAGAGCACGGTTGGCCTTCGCCTGCGGCGCGGCGGCGGATTCGGTTCGGTTGAGGACGGCCATGTCGCTCATGCGTCGATCCTGTCCCGGTCCGCGTCCGCGTTGGTCATGACCGTGTAGAAGATCCAGCATACCGCCAGGATGATCAGGTTGTAGACGATCGACATGGCGGCCGCTTTGCCGAGGTCGAACTGGCCGAGCGCCAGCTTCACCAAATCGATGGACACGAAGGTGGTGGCGTTGCCGGGCCCGCCCCCGGTCAGAACAAAGGGTTCCGTGTAGATCATGAACGAATCCATGAAGCGAAGAAGCACGGCGATCAGAAGCACTCGGCGCATCTTCGGAAGCTGGATGGTGCGAAACACCGCCCAGCGCGATGCGCCGTCGATGCGGGCTGCCTGATAATAGGCGTCGGGGATCGATTTCAGCCCCGCATAGCAGAGCAGCGCGACGAGGCTCGTCCAGTGCCAGACATCCATGACCACGATGGTGACCCAGGCATCGAGCGTGTATCCGGTGTAATTGTAGTCGATGCCGAGATGGTTCACGGTCCAGCCTAGCAGGCCGATATCGCCGCGGGCGAAAATCTGCCAGATCGTGCCAACGACGTTCCAAGGGATGAGCAGCGGCAGCGCCATCAGCACGAGGCAGGCGGCCACCCGCCATCCCTCGCGGGGCATGGCCAGCGCGACGGCGATGCCGAGCGGCACCTCGATGGCCAGGATGATCGCCGAGAACAGGAGGTTTCGCCACAAGGCGTCGAAGAACCGCCCGCCGAGCTCCTTCGAYGGGTCGAGCAGATCCTGAAACCAGCCGACGCCGTTCCAGAAGAACTGGTTATTGCCGAAGGTATCCTGCACCGAATAATTGACGACCGTCATGATGGGCAGGATTGCGGAGAACGCCACGATGGCGAAGACCGGCAGGACGAGAAACCAGGCGCGGTTGTTGACGGGTTTCATCGAACGGCCTCGCCGGCCATGAGGTGCCCGTCCGCATAGATGTGGACATGCCTCGTATCGAAGAACAAGGCGGCCTCATCGCCCGTGATCGACACGTGGTCCGGCACGCTCGCCGCCATCGCGCGTCCCGCCATCTCGACCCGCGCGATGCGCGCCCGGCCGATATCGTCGATGCGCCGAACCCGCGCCGGAAAGCCGAAGCCTTTCGGCTGGAGCTGCAGGAATTCCGGCCGGATGCCGAGCTCGATCCGCTGGCCCTGGCGGATAGCCGGGTAGGCGCGCAGGAGCTTGATGGCTTCGTTTTCCACATAGGCGGTCGCGCCGTCGATGCGGCAGGGCAGGACGTTCATGCCGGGGGAGCCGATGAAATGGCCCACGAAGGTGTGAGCCGGCCGCTCGAAGAGTTCCTCGGGCGTCCCCGTCTGCACGACCGCGCCGTCATGCATGACCACCACCTTGTCGGCGAAGGTCAGCGCCTCGGTCTGGTCGTGGGTCACGTAGATCATGGTGATGTCGAGCAGGCGGTGAATCTCCTTCAAGGTGGAACGGAGCTGCCATTTGAGATGCGGGTCGATGACCGTCAGCGGCTCGTCGAACAGGATCGCCGCCACGTCGGAGCGCACGAGTCCGCGACCGAGCGAGATCTTCTGCTTCATGTCGGCGGTGAGATTGCGGGCTTTGCGATCGAGGACGCGGGTCAGATCGAGAAGACGCGCGATCTCCTCGACGCGGGAAGCGGATTTGTCCGCCGGCACATGCCGGTTTTTCAGCGGAAAGGCGAGGTTCTCGCGAACCGTCATGGTGTCGTAGACCACCGGGAACTGGAAGACCTGCGCGATATTGCGGGCCTCCGTGGGAAGGTCGGTGACATCGCGGTCGTCAAACAGAATGCGCCCGCGGCTCGGACGTACCAAACCGGAAATGATGTTGAGAAGCGTGGTCTTGCCGCAACCGGAAGGCCCCAGCAGCGCATAGGCGCCGCCCTGCTCCCATACGTGGTCGATCTCCTTCAGGGCATAATCCCGCGGCCCCTTCGGGTCGAGAACATACGCATGAGCCAGATGATCGAGAGTGATGCGCGCCATCCCGCCCTCACGCCGCTTCGGCAAAATCGGCAGCGACGAGCCGATCGTTCTCGTCGAAGAGGAACACGTCGCCGGCGTTCAGATAAAGCGTCACGGTGGCTCCCGGTTCGAGACGTTTCACCCCCGGTACGAGGGCGACGAACCGGCGCTCGCCGGCATCCACATGCAGATAGGTCTCGGAGCCGGTGATCTCGGAGACCGAGACGATGCCGGGGATTGCGAGAGGGTCGCTGCCCCGCGCTTCGAGGCCGAGATGGTGGGCACGAAAGCCGACCTTGTACTCCCCGTCCGGCACCACGGCGAACGCGCCGCCTGCGCGGGCCTCGCCCCCCGTGCTGAGACTCACCACGCCGCCGGATTTTCGCGCCGACAGGAGGTTGAGCGGCGGGTCGGAAAAGACCTGCGCGGTGATGAGGTCGCGGGGCTGGCGATAGACCTTTGGCGTCGGGCCGAATTGCGTCACACGACCCTCGGAGAGCGTCGCGGTGTTGCCGCCGAGCAGCAGCGCCTCAGTGGGCTCCGTCGTGGCGTAAACAAAAATGCCGCCGGACGCCGCGAAGACCCGCGGCAGTTCCTCGCGAAGCTCCTCGCGCAATTTGTAATCGAGATTGGCCAGCGGCTCGTCGAGAAGCACGAGATCGGCCCGCTTCACCAGGGCGCGGGCGATCGCCGTGCGCTGCTGCTGGCCGCCGGAGAGATTGAGCGGTTTGCGATCGAGATAGGGCTCGAGCTGCAACAGCCGAGCGGCGTCCCGCACCCGGCTCTCGATTTCCGCTGCGGCAAGTCTCGCGACCCGCAGCGGCGAAGCGATATTTTCAAACACGCTCAAGGAGGGGTAATTGATGAATTGCTGGTACACCATGGCGACGCTGCGGCGCTGGACGGGCGAGCCGGTGACGTCTTTTCCATCCACGAGCACGCGACCGGAGCTCGGGGCATCGAGCCCTGCCATGAGCCGCATGAGGGAGGTCTTGCCCGACAGCGTCGGACCCAGGAGCACATTGAGGGAGCCGCGCTCCAGCGTCAGGGATACGTCGCGGATCCATGTCTCGGCGCCGACTTTCTTGCTGACTTTGTCGAGGATGAGGGTCACGCCGGCTCCCCCCTGGAGGCGGCATGCGCCGACATCCCTTCAGAACGCCCGGCTGCCTTGCCGCCACGCGCTGTTTCTCGGGCCGGTCCGGGTCGTGCTCTGCGGATTGCGGTTTTCACGCGCGCTCCTCCCTGCAGGCTTTTCGACTTCTCTTCAGCTCGTCAATTCGATCACAGGGTGTAAGGCTAGGCTGACGCAATGAAGAGCACAAGATACCGTTGGGACTTGGCCAAATCCCGGAACATGGGGCATAGGGATAGCCCCTGGCAGTTCGGACGGAGACGCATCGCATGGAACCAGTATGGGCGTTGGGCCTGATGACCGGCACCGTTCTGGACGGCAATATCGACATCGCGCTGATCCGGACGGACGGCGAGGAGATCCAGGAATTCGGGCCCTGGACCCTGGCGCCCTATCCTGCCGAGATGGGTCCCATCCTGCGCCGCTCCATGGAGCAGGCCCGCGAATGGGCCTTCGAGGGACCGGAGCCGGCGATTTTCGCCGAGGCGGAGGATGCCCTGACGCGCGCGCAATCCGCCGCCGTCATCGACTTCCTCGGGCGGAACGGCCTGACATCCGCCGATATCGGCGTGATCGGCTTTCACGGCCAGACCATGCTTCACCGGGCGCCCACCCCCGGCCGTGTCGGGCAGACGCGCCAGCTCGGGAACGGCGAACTGATGGCAAGGCTCGTCGGCACCCCCGTTGCGTATGATTTTCGCAGCGCCGACATGCGGGCCGGCGGCCAGGGCGCGCCACTCGCCGCAAGCTATCACGTTGCACTCCTGCGTCGCCTCGGCAGCGACGCGGATGCCGCCGTTCTCAATCTCGGCGGCGTCAGCAACATCACATGGTGGGACGGCGACCGGATGATCGCTTTCGACACCGGCCCCGCCAACGCACCGTTGAACGACTGGATGCGCCAGCACGATCTCGGCGACATGGATCGCGACGGGGCGCTTGGGGCGAAAGGGAAGGTCGACGAGGAACGGCTGGCGCGCCTTCTCACCCATCCGTATCTCTCTGCGCCCTCCCCCAAATCCCTCGACCGCAACGACTTCACCGCCGCCATGGCGGAGGGCCTGAGCGTTGAGGACGGCGCGGCGACGCTCACCGCCTTCACGGCCGGAGCGGTCGGCAAGGCCCTCGACATCCTGCCCAGCCGGCCGAAACGGCTCATCGTTTGCGGCGGCGGCAGGCGGAACCCGACGCTGGTCGCCGCCATTCGTGAGCGCGCTGGCGTAGAGCCCGTTCTGGCCGAAAGCGTCGGATGGCGCGGCGACGCGGTCGAGGCGGAATGCTTTGCGTTTCTCGCGGTTCGCACGCTCCGCGGCCTGCCGATCAGTTTCCCGCTCACCACCGGCGTCAAACAGCCGATGACCGGCGGCCGCCTGGCGCGCCCGGAGAAGTGAGGGATCGCAACAGACCCCGATAGAAGGACGCGCCGTCACATGTCGCTAGAGCTCTACTTCCATCCCTTCTCGTCGTTTTGTCAGAAGGTCTTGATCGCATTCTACGAAAACGGAACGCCGTTCGAGCCGCATATCGTGGATCTTGGCGACGAGGCATCGCGCGCCGCGTTCACGCGGGTCTGGCCGATCACGAAGTTTCCGGTTCTGCGCGATCGGGCGCGGGACCGGACAATTCCGGAATCGAGCGTCATCATCGAATATCTGGCGCAACATCACCCCGGCCCGGTCCGCCTCCTCCCCGAAGAGCCGGACCTCGCCCTCGATACCCGCTTCTGGGATCGATTCTTCGATCACTATGTGCAGGTGCCGATGCAAAAAATCGTGGCCGACAGGTTGCGCCCGCCCGGGCAGGAAGACGCGTACGGTGTCGACGCTGCGCGCGCGCTCCTGACGACGGCCTATGGGCTGATCGACGAGCGCATGGCGACGAGACGCTGGGCGATGGGCGATTTGTTCACGCTCGCGGATTGCGCGGCGGCACCGGCCCTCTTCTATGCCGACAAGGTGCTGCCGTTCGGAGCCCATGCCAATGTCGGGCGGTATCTGGAGCGCCTACAGGAGCGCAGCTCCTATGCACGGGTGCTCGCCGAGGCCGAGCCCTATCGGACGCTGTTTCCCCGCGCCCGATGAGGCGCGCGATTTGCCCTTTGCTTCCTAATGGGTGTAGTTCCAGATGCCGATGGCGAAGGCAATCACCTGTGTCAGGTAGATAATCTTAAGCAGCCGGCTTTCGGATTTGTCATCGGTCTCGGGCATCGCAATCGTCCTCTTGGGCAATGCGATGGATGTAGATCCGCAATCTTGAACGACTCCTTACAGCCAAGCCTTCAGGAATTTATACTGTGGGCTGATGTGCATCAAATGTGACCGAATCGTGCGACGAAGGTACGAGGGGCACAGGGTGTCGGCGAACATTGTTTCGGTCTATAAGTATAATCGAACTTAAATCCTCGGCCGCGCGTTGACGCCCCGCCTGTATCAATGCCGCGCCCTCGTGGCCGCCAGAATCGGAAATACCATGATCCTGCCTTGGATGAAGCTCGCGACCGACATCTCGATGCTCACGCTCGAATCGTCGTCGGTCATCATGACGCGGGTGACGATGCTGGCGACCGGCCGAGGTACGAATGCGGAAAACACCCGCATGATCTCCGAAAAGCTCTTCGCGGCGGCCGAGGCGGCCATGACGATGGCGACCGGTGGATCACCGGCCAAAGTTGTCAGAGGCTACCGCAAGCATGTACGGGCAAACGTGAGGCGTCTCAAGCAAGGTTGATCAGGCCGCCAAGCCAAGCAACCGCCGGGCTTCTTCGGGCGATGCGGCCCATCGGCCGTGACGCTCCACCGCCATCACGGCACGTTCGACCAGCTCGGCATTGCTGGCAGCGAGCCGATCCTTCTCGACACGGATATTGTCCTCCATTCCGGTACGCACCGCGTCGGCCGTGCGTGACAGCGCCCATTCCATGACGGGCTCCTGAAACCGTCCGATCCCTGCCGCGCACCAAGTCGCCTCCGGCAGTAACCGTCTGGTTTCGGCGAGCAGAATATCGAGGATCCGCTCCTCGGCCGGCAGGGCATTTTGGATACCGAGAACGAATTGCACGTGCGGGCGCTCATCGATGAGCCCCTTGTCGGCGAGCCGCCGCGCCGCATGGATGTGGGAGAGATCGAAAATCTCGATCTCCGGCCGCACGCCGAACTCCCCCATCGTCAGCGCCAGTTTTTCCACCAGCCGCGTGTGGTTTTCATAAATGATGGTCGGAAAATTCACCGAACCGGTCGAAAGCGACGCCATGTCGGGTCGCAGGTGAAGCGCGCTGCTACGCTGATCCGGATCGCGGCCCCGCCCGCCGGTCGAGAACTGGACGATCATGCCCGGACAATACTTGCGGATCCCGTCTTGCACGGCTGCGAACCGCTCGGGGTCGGACGAGGAGCTCTCGTCATCGTTGCGCACATGGACATGGACGAGGCTGGCCCCCGCCTCGAAGGCCGCCTGCGTCGACTCGACCTGCTCGTTCACGGTGATTGGCACGCCTGGATTGTCGCTCTTGCGCGGCACAGAGCCGGTGATGGCGACGGCAATGACGATGGGCGACGTCATGGCGACCCGTTCCCGATCGAGGAGACCGGTTGATACTTGTGTCGCGCCCGCCGGTCTTCAAGCGGTAAAACATGAACCGGGAGGTCTTCGCGGGCGGCTTTGCCGTTTCCGATCAGATCAGTTGATCCTCAGGCACCTTGAGCACCGTGGACAGGCGTTCGAGCATGTCCTCCTCGATATCCTTCTTGCCGTCTTCGATCGCCTCGATATCCGCCTTGGAGATACCGCTCTTCGCCGCGAGTTCGTCGCGGGACAGGTTTCGCCATCGGCGATAGGCGAGCAGCGCCGGCTCCCCGCCCTCGATCGCGTAGGTGACCTCCATCGGCACTCGGAACACGTCTGCCATTCTGGTCCCTCCCCGTTTGGAGCCTAGCACAGACGCGACGCGTCATGAGCGTGGATCTCTAGGGTTTTCGGCGCAAGCGGTCGAACTTTGCGGTCACGGCTGTCACCGGGTTTCGCCGCACGGTGATGATCGTCAAGCCGAGCAGGGCGATGATGGTGCCCAGCGTCATCCTCAGATCGAACACGTCTTGGGTGATGAAGATGCCCATGATCACGGTCAGCAGCGGGCTGAGAATGATCAGCGGGGCAATGAGGTTGGCGGGGTAGATGCGGATCAGGCCGTAATAAATCGTATGCGCCAGCATGGAGACGATGAGCGCCGAGAACAGAACCGCCATGACGAACGGCCACCCCGCCGCCAGCGCGAGCGAATATTGGTCGGTTTCAAAGGCCGCGGTCATCATCACGAGCGGCACCACCGAGGCGGCGCCGACCCAGGCCTGGAACTGAAGCGGCCTTACGTCCTCGATCTGCTTCATCATCACGGCGGCAAGCGAGGCCGCCAGGGCCGACCCGAGAATGAGGAGCAGGCCGCCGGAGAGCGAGAAGCCATTGGCGGGGTTCCACATGACGATGACGCCGCCGAGGAAGGTCAGAACCACGCCGACGCCCCGGCGCATGGTAATCGTCTCGCCCAGCATCACGATCGACAGGAGAACCGTCAGCGGCAGGCTGAGTTGGCCGACGATCGCGGCGCTGGACGGAGTCGCGGTCTTGATCCCGAGGAAGAACAGCGCAAACCCGCCGCCGCCCATGAGAAAACCGACGCACAGGATCCGCCAGGCCGGCCTCGGGACAGGCAGGAGCCAGGGCAACGCCACAACGGCCACCAATCCGTATCGGATCGCCGCGTAGAACAGAGGCGGCACCTCCATTCCCGAGACCACCACCTTGCTGACGATCGTATGCGTCGCCCAAAGCACGCAGGTCAGGATGAGCAGACTGAAATCGCGCGGCGTCATACGGTGGGATCAAACGAAGGTTGAGGCGGAGGGCGGGGCGTGACTTGTGCGCGACGATGTTTGCTGGGCTCGACTCTTCGCCCGCAGAAAGCCGGCCGAGCATAGGCACAGTCCCGCGCATTGGCGAGAGCGCTTCCGGCGAAATGTTCTTCCATGTCCACTCTTCTCCAGCGTCGACGGCAGTTGTGCCCGGCGCGGCAAACGCGTTGAATGGAACCAGAGGAGCACCACCATGACCGACCGTCTGCAGGGAAAAGTCTGCCTCGTCACCGCCGCCGGGCAAGGCATCGGTCGGGCCATCGCCGACCAGTTCCTCGCCGAGGGAGCCGTTGTCTGGGCGACCGATCTCGATGCCGGCAAGTTGTCCGATCTGGCGAGCGCGAAAACCCGACCACTCGACGTGCGCTCGACGCAGGCGGTCGAGGCGCTGTCACGCGAGGTCGGCGGAATCGATGTGCTGGTGAATGCCGCCGGCTTTGTCCATCACGGCACGGTTCTCGATTGCTCGGAAGAAGACTGGGATTTCTCGTTCGACCTGAACGTCAAATCCATGCACCGTCTCGTGCGGGCGTTCCTGCCCGGCATGATCGAACGCGGCGGTGGCTCCATCGTCAACATCGCCTCCGGCGCGTCGTCGGTTCGCGGAATACCGAACCGGTACGCGTACGGGGCCAGCAAGGCCGCGGTGATCGGCCTGACGAAAGCGGTCGCGGCCGACTTCATACGCCAGGGGATTCGCGCCAACGCGATCTGCCCCGGCACCATCGAATCCCCCTCTCTCGATGCAAGGATCGCCGCGCAGGCCGACGCCCTCGGCAAGTCGACCGACGAAGTCCGGCGGATGTTCATCGAGCGCCAGCCCATCGGCCGTCTCGGAACGGCGGAGGAGGTTGCGAAGCTCGCGGTTTATCTCGCCTCCGACGAGTCTGCCTATACGACCGGCGCGATCCATCTCATCGATGGCGGATTCTCTCTATAAGCCGCGCCTCTACGCCCGGATCAGCAGGATCGCCTCGATCTCCACCGTCATGCGGTTGGGCAGCGACCCCATGCCGACGGCCGAGCGCGCATGGCGTCCGGCCTCCCCCAGGATTTCGACCAGCAGGTCGGAGCATCCGTTGATCACCTTCGGATGGTCGGAGAAATCCGGCTCCGCATTGACCATGCCAAGGAGCTTCACCACGGCTTCGATGCGACCGAGCTCCCCTAAAGCGGATTTTGCGACCGCCAGAAGATTGAGGCCGGTGAGCCGCGCATCCCCGTAGGCTTCTTCCACCGTCGCATCCCGTCCGAGACGACCCGGACGATAGGTGCCGTCGGCGCGTTTGGGGCCCATGCCCGACAGGTAAAGCAGGTTTCCGGCCCAGCGATAGGGCACGTAATTGGCGATGGGGGCCGAGAGATCCGGCAGGACGATGCCGAGCGACGCGAGTCTTTCTTCCGGTGACATGGCGTTCTCCCTCAAGCCTGGTGCCAGATGCGGCCGTCGATCACCACGCCCCGCGCGGCGAGGCGGGTCTTGCCGGCAAGATGTTCGCCGGTGGAATCCACATAATCGAACGTCCCGTCCTGAAGTTCGAGGATCGAGGCGTCGCCCGCGCTTCCCGGTTTGAACGTTCCGAGATCCGGCCGCTGCAAGGCATTGGCCGCGTTCATCGTGGCCGACCGGATCACCTCGTTGAGAGGCATGTCGAGGCACAGGAATTTCGACAGGGTGGTCAACAGGTCGAAGGCGGGGCCGTCGATGCAGAGCGCATGAACGTCGCTGGAAATGCAATCCGGCATGAAGCCGTTGTCGAGCATCACGCGCGCCGTGTTGAACGAAAACGAGCCCATGCCGTGGCCGATATCGAAGATCACGCCCCGCTCGCGCGCATCGAGAACCGCCGGATGAACCTTGCCGTCGGCCGTCGCGGGCGTGTTGGGAAATGCCCGGAAGCAATGGGTGAGAACGTCGCCCTTGCGCATGCGCGCCAGCACCTCGGGCAATGTCGGCGGCGGATGGTCGATATGCACCATCATCGGCATGTCGACGCGCTCGGCCACATGGCGGGCGATGTCGAGGGGAACGAGACCGGAATTGCCGGAGGCATGGAAGCCGACCCGCACCTTGATGCCCGCGAGCGTATCCCGGTTCGCCTCGGCGACTTCGACGGCATCGATGGGAGCCATCAACCGAAGGTCGCCGCTTTCCCCCACCATCACGCGCTTCGAGAAGCCGTAGATGCCGGCGAACGACACGTTGAGATAGGCGATGATGCGCACCGGCGAGGGCTTGATCACATGTTCGAGGAAGCCCGCATAATTGCCGGGGCCGGCGCTTCCCGTATCGACCAGGGTGGTGCATCCGCCTCGCGCCAGGATCAGGGGATCGACACCGAGCGACGTGCCGCCCCAATAGACATGGGTGTGAAGATCGATCAGGCCCGGCGTGACGATCTTGCCCGTCACATCCTTCACAATCCCCGCGCCCTCGGCGAGATCGGTGCCGGTGGCCACGACCTTTCCGCCTGAGAAAGCCACGTCCATGACGCCATCGATCGCCTGTGAGGGGTCGATCACGCGCCCTCCGCGTAGAACGAGATCATAGCCCATCGCCGACGAGTCCTTTCCCCATGAGGCCCGGCCTCATTTGAAAACAAATTACATCTTTTGCGGCTGGGTGCCACCATCGTCCGGCCGCCGCAATCACCAATAGGCGTAGAATGGCCGATATTTCGGGTCAAGCGATTGACACCGGAAGATCGCCCTTAATAAACTTTCATCGACTTTCACGAAGCACAAAGGGAATGCGCGTGACGGGTCTTGGCACGGATTGGGAGGATTGCATGAAGGTTCGCGTGGATCTGAGGAGCGCCGTGACGCGGCGTGAACTAAGCCTGGCCGCAACGGGGCTGGCCGCGGCCGCCCTGTTCTCGCCCGGCCTCGCATGGGCACAAGCGCCCACCACCGCCAATCTGGCGATGGTCGCCGAACCGCAATCGCTGGACCCGATGGCCTCGACCGCCGACCTGGTCGGCCTCATCATGCAGCACGTCTACGAGCCGCTCTTCACCTTCGACGCGAAATGGGCCGTCCAGCCGATGCTGGCCGCCGAAATGCCGAAGATGTCGGCCGACGGCAAGACCTACACCATCGAAATCCGCAAAGGCGTGAAGCTGCATAACGGCCGCGATCTCGACGCCGAGGACGTAGTGGCGTCTCTCAAGCGCTGGGTCGAGATGACACCGCGCGGCAAGGCCCTCGGCAAAAGCATCGCGTCGATCACCGCGAAGGGTCCCTCCACGGTCGAGATCGTCCTGTCGGAGGTGCAGCCCGCATTGCTGGCGCATCTCGCCCTCCCCTCCGGTTTCGCCGGCATCATGGCGAAGGAATCGATCGCCAATCCGCTGGTCGATTTCGTCGGAACCGGTCCTTACAAGTTCCGCGAGCGCAAGCCCGATCAGTTCGTGGTTCTGGTGAAGCACGACGGCTACACGCCGCGCAGCGAAGCGCCCAGCGGCTATGCCGGCAAGCGCGAGGCCAAGATCGACGAATTGCGCTTCATCCCCGTTCCCAACGCCAACACGCGCGTCGAGGGCGTCGTCGCGGGGCAATACCAGTTCGCCGACCAGCTTCCCGTGGAGAGCAACAAGAAGGTGTCGGGTGCATCGGGGGTCGCGGCGGTTCTGACGATGCCGTACGGCTTCCCGTATTTCCCCACCAACACCAAGCAGGGGCCGATGACGGACATCAAAATCCGGCAGGCATTCCAGATGGCGTTGAACGACGAGGAGATCCTGCTCGCAGGCTTCGGTGACCCCAAATTCTATTCCGTCGCGGGCGAACATTTCCCCGAAGGATCGCCGTTCTCTTCCAAGGCGGGCGTGGGCAAGTACAACAAGGGCGACGCGGAAGGGGCCAAGAAGCTTCTGGCGGAAGCCAAATACGACGGCACGCCAATCCGCATCCTCAACTCCAAGCAATACGATTTCCATAATCGCATGGCGATGGTGATGGCCGAGCAATTGAAGGCCGCCGGCTTCAAGGTCACGCTCGACGTGGTCGATTGGGCAACCCTCATCCAGCGTCGCGGCGATCCGGCCCTGTGGGATGTCTACATCACGCACTCGGCCTTCCTGCCCGAACCGATGCTCTCGCCGCCGCAACTCGGCGAAGGGGCGCCGGGCTGGTGGAAGACGCCCGCGAAGGACGCGGCGCTCGCGGCCTTCAATGCCGAGCCTGACGCCGCCAAGCGCGGCGCCCTGTGGGGCAAGGTTCAGGAGGTCGTCTATGACGAGGTGCCTTATATCCGCGCCGGCAATTTCGCCTCGCTGAGCGGCATGTCGGCCAAGATGAAGGGCTACACGCCGATGCCGTGGCCCGCCTTCTGGAATGTCGAGATCGCGAAGTAAGCCGGCTTCTTTCCGACAGGCATCGTCAGGGGCGGCCCCTTCGTCCCTGACCCTTTCACGGAAGCGGACCCCATGTGGCTCACCCTCGGCCGGCGACTCGGCGGCCTCCTGATCGTCATGTTCCTGGTCGCCGCCATGGTGTTCTTCCTGACTCGGCTGGCGCCCGGAGACCCGGCGGCGCTCATGCTCGGCGATCAGGCCACGGCGGAGGACATCGCACGACTGCGCGAGGTCTATGGATTGGACAAGCCGATCCTCGTGCAGTTCGTTCTCTGGCTGAAGGAAATCGCCAGCGGCAACCTCGGCCAGTCGATCTTTCTGCAGCGCCCGGTTACGCAGGCCATCGCCGAGCGCGCCGAGCCCACCTTCTTCCTGGCGCTGTTCTCCGTCTCCATCGCGGCGCTCGTCGGCATTCCCGCCGGCATCGTGTCGGCGGTCTGGCGGGGACGCATGGTCGATCAGATCGTGAGCGGACTTGCCATGCTGGCGGCCAACATTCCGAGCTTCTGGCTCGGCTTGATCTTCATCCAGCTTTTCGCCGTACGGCTCGGCTGGTTTCCGGTGGCCGGATACGGCGATCCCGGCGCGCCCTTCATCGAGCGCGTCGCCCATCTGGCGCTTCCCTCCGCCGTTCTGGGAATCGTGAATTCGGCGCTCATCATACGCTTCACGCGCGCCAGTATGCTCGATGTGCTGAGCGACGATTATATCCGCACCGCGCGGTCGAAAGGCATATCGGAGATGCGCGTCGTGCTGCGCCATGCCTTCGGCAACGCCTTGGTGCCGATCATCACGGTGGTGGGTTTGACGGCGGCATTGCTGGTCGGCGGCGCGATCGTCACCGAGACCGTCTTCGGGCTGCCGGGCATCGGCAATCTCGTGGTGTCGGCCGTGTTGCGCCGCGATTATCCGGTGATCCAGGGCGCGCTCATCGTGGTGGCGGGTATCTATGTACTGATCAATCTGGTCATCGACATCATCTACACGTTCGTCGATCCGCGCGTGCGGTATTGACCGTGGCTCAGTCTCCCACCCTCCTGTTCTTCCGCCGGCTCTTCCGGCGCAAGCTCGTGCTCGTCGCGTGCATGGTTCTCCTCGTCATCGTCCTGRTGGCGCTGCTGGCGCCATGGGTCGCACCCTACGAGCCCACCGCGATCCGCGTCATCCGCCGCCTCAAGCCGCCGAGCCAACTCAACTGGCTCGGCACGGACGAGTTCGGGCGCGACATTCTCTCGAGGATCATCTATGGCGCCCGCGCCTCCCTCGGCATCGGTTTCGCCGTCGTTGTGGTCTCGATGACCGTCGGCACGCTCTTCGGATTGCTGGCGGGCTATTTCCGGGGCCTCGACGGCGCGGTGATGCGGATCGTCGACGCGCTGATGGCGCTTCCCGACATTCTGCTGGCGATCTTTCTGGTGGCGGTGCTCGGCGCATCCGCCTTCAACGTGGTGCTGGCGCTCTCCATCGTCTACACGCCCCGCGTCATCCGCGTGGTGCGCGCCTCGACGCTGGTCATCCGCGAATTGCCGTTCGTGGAAGCCGCGAGGGCGCTCGGCGTTTCGACCCGACGCATCCTGTCGGTGCACATCCTGCTGAACGTCGCCTCGCCGGTTCTGGTGCAGGCGACCTTCATCTTCGCCTATGCGGTCCTAGCCGAGGCGGGCCTGTCGTTCCTCGGCGCGGGGGTGCCGCCGGAGTTGCCGACCTGGGGCACCATGATCGCGTCCGGTCAGCAATATGCCGACGACGCGTTCTGGGTGGTGCTGTTTCCGGGCCTCGCCATCGTTCTCGCCGCCCTCTCCCTGCAGATCGTCGGCGATGGATTGCGGGACATGCTCGATCCGAAATTGCGGAAGGCCCTGTGAGCATGATGGCGCCCCTGCTCGCAGTGAACGACCTCGAAGTCCGCTTCCGGACCGAGGATGGCGAGACGACACCGGTGCGCGGGGTCACGCTCTCGGTCAGTGCGGGCGAAACCGTCGCCCTCGTGGGCGAATCAGGATCCGGCAAATCGGTGACCAGCCTCGCGGTGATGGGTCTCCTGCCGCGGCCCGCGGGGCGGGTGTCGGGCGGGGAGATCCTGTTTCGGCGACGTTCCGGCGATACGGTCGATCTGGCCACCCTGCCCGCCTCCGAGGTGCGCAGGCTGCGGGGTTCGGAAATGGCCATGATCTTTCAGGAGCCGATGACGAGCCTCAATCCGGTCCTGTCGATCGGCGAGCAGATCGCCGAGTCGGTGCGGCAGCACATGGGGCTCGGCCGCGCGGGCGCGCTGAATCGCGCGGTCGAGATGCTCGATCTCGTGGAAATTCCCGACGCGCGGAGGCGCGTGCACGAATATCCGCACCAGATGTCCGGCGGCATGCGGCAGCGCGTGATGATCGCGCTCGCCATGTCGTGCAACCCGTCCCTGCTCATTGCCGACGAGCCGACGACCGCACTCGACGTCACCATCCAGGCCCAGATCCTCGCATTGATCGATCGCCTGAGGCGGGAGGTGGGCATGGGCGTCCTGTTCATCACCCACAATCTCGGCGTGGTCGCCGAAGTCGCCGACCGCGTCACCGTGATGTATGCCGGACAGGTGGTGGAGAGCAGTCCCGTGACAACGCTTTTCCGTGCCCCCCGCCATCCCTACACGAGCGCGCTTCTCAATTGCCTGCCGGCCCGTGCGCAACGCGGCGCCGACGGTCGCCGCATGGTGCAATCCATTCCAGGCAACGTGGGACCGGTGAGCGAAGGCTGCGCGTTTGCGCCGCGCTGCGCCTACGCCATCGACATCTGTCGCCAAGGCGCCATTCCGCTGGAAGCCGACCAGGAACGGAGCGTCCGCTGCCTCCGCTGGCGCGAGGTCCTCCCATGAACGCCACGCCGCTTCTCGCCGTCGAGAATTTGACCAAGCATTTCGGTCGCGCTCCGCACCTGCTCCGCGCCGTCGAAGGTGTGAGCTTTCACGTGGCTCCGGGCGAAGTGCTGGGCCTCGTCGGCGAATCCGGCTCCGGCAAGAGCACCATCGGCCGCCTGATCCTGCGTCTGGTCGACCCGACTTCAGGCACGATCCGCTTCGACGGCGAGGATATTTCGCAGCGGCCGGAGCGGCAATTGAAGGCGCTCCGCCGCAAGGCCCAGATGGTGTTTCAAGACCCTTATGCCAGCCTCAATCCGCGGCTGCGGGTGCGCGACATCATCGGTGAAGCAATCGATGCCCACGGGCTTGCCCGCGGCGCGCGCCGGACCGAACGGATCGGCGAATTGCTCGAAACGGTCGGCCTTCCCGCTTCCCATATGGCGCGCTTTCCGCACGAATTCTCGGGCGGGCAACGGCAGCGCATCGGCATCGCGCGGGCGCTCGCGGTGGAACCCAGGCTGATCGTCGCCGACGAGCCGGTATCGGCGCTCGACGTATCCGTGCAGGCGCAGGTCATCAATCTCCTGCAGGATTTGCGCCGACGCTTCGACCTCGCCATGCTTTTCATCTCGCACGATCTCGACGTCGTCGAACTCATGTGCGACCGGATCGCCGTTTTGTATCTCGGCCGCATCATGGAAATCGGGACCACCGAGGATGTCGCAACCCGACCGTGTCACCCCTACACGCGGGCGCTGCTCGCCGCATCGCCGAAGGCGGACCCGGACGCGCCGAAGATCCGTCGTTTGCTCAAAGGCGACATTCCCTCGCCGATGGCGCCGCCCTCCGGATGCGTCTTTCGCACGCGATGCCCGCACGCGACCGAGGAATGCGCCCGCGTCGTTCCTGAATTGCGCCTGGCGGACGGGGATCACAGGTTCGCCTGCTTGTACGATATCGCCGATGACGAAAGGCCCGCCGCCGCATGAGCGCTCTCGAACAGCCGATTGCTTTGCCGCCGGATACGGGCTCCGACATCCTTCGGGCGATCAATGCCAGCCTCGAGACGATGTCGTCCGGGCAGCGCCGGATCGCCGCCATGATCGTCGACGATCCCCGCTGGGCCATGCAGGCCAACGTGAAGGAGCTTGCCTCCCGCGCCGGCGTCAGCGCACCCACGATCGTCCGTTTCGCGAGGACCGTCGGGTGCGACGGCTTGCGCGATCTCAAGCTGAAACTGGCGGCGTCGCTCGCCGTCGGCGCGCCCTATCTCCACCGCAGCGTTGCGCCGGATGACAGCGCCGCGGACGTTATCCGCAACGTGGTGGGAAGCGTCACGGCCGTTCTCGCGGAATGGCAGCACCAGCTCGTTCCGGCCGATATCGAACGGGCCGCGGAGGCCATGCACCGTGCCCGCCGGGTGGATTGCTTCGGGACCGGCGCCACCTCCAACTTCCTTGCGCAGGACATGCAGGCCCGCCTGTTCCGGCTGGGAATCGTCACCAACGCATTTTCGGATGCCCATCTCCAACTCGTCGCCGCCGCCACGCAGGCCAGCGGAGACGTACTCTTCGCCATCTCCTTCGTAGGGCGGATGCCCGCCCTGCTGGAATCGGTCGCGGTGGCCAAGAACCATGGCGCCACGATCATCGCCCTGACGCGGACGCAGACGCCGCTCGCGGCGCTCGCCGATATCGTTCTCGGCATCGATGTCCCGAGCGACGCGACCATGCGCGTCGGCACCGATGCTTATGCGGTCCAGCTGCTGATGATCGAAATCCTCATGGTCATCATCGGCCTGAAGCGCGGCCCGGCGGCGATCGCCCGGCTGAGCGAGATCCACCAGATCCTGCAGACGCATGGTGTGGACAGCGACGACCCGTCACTTCAGCCGCAGAGCTAGAGACCCATCCGGCGAATTCCGGCGCTTTCGCCATCAGTCCTTGGCCAGTATGTCGATCTCGCGATGGTCGAGCACGCTGCGGACTTTCGAGGCGAGGTCCGCGTAGGTGAAGGGCTTGGTGATCAATTGCACGCCCGCGTCGAGGCGCCCGTGATGCACGATGGCGTCCCGTGCGTAGCCGGTGGTGAACAGCACTTTCAGTCCCGGCCGCAATTCACGCGCGTCGCGCGCCACTTCGGCGCCCGTGATCCCGCCCGGCAAGACCACATCGGTGAACAATAGGTCGACATGAGACTGGCGCGCCAGCAGGCGCAGGGCGGAGGGGCCGTCATGAGCTTCGACCACGCGGTAGCCAAGTTCGCGCAGGATCTCCACCGAGTAGGTGCGCACGGAATCGTCGTCCTCCACCACGAGGATGGTCTCCTCGCGCGTTCCCTCCGGAATCGCGACGGGCTCGTCGACCGTCACGTCGGCTTCGACGCCGATCAGGCGCGGCAGATAGATCTTGACGGTGGAGCCTTCGCCGACCTCCGAGTAGATCTTCACATGCCCGCCGGATTGCTTGACGAAGCCGTACACCATGCTGAGGCCGAGCCCGGTGCCCTTCCCTGGCTCCTTCGTGGTGAAGAAGGGCTCGAACACGYGCGCGAGCGTTTCGCGGCTCATGCCGCAGCCGGTGTCGGAAACGCAGATCGCCACATATTGCCCCGGGTTTACCTCCGCATGGACCGATGCATACGCTTCGTCGATGCGGGTATTCGCCGTTTCGATGGTGAGCTTGCCCCCGGACGGCATGGCGTCGCGGGCGTTGATGGCGAGATTGAGAATGGCGCTTTCAAGCTGGTTGGCGTCCGCCTCCGTTCGCCAAAGGCCGGCTGAGAATACCGTTTCGACCAAGACCGTCTCGCCAAGCGTCCGATGCAGGAGATCCGACATGTCCGACACGAGCTTGTTCGGATCGAGCGGACGCGGATCGAGCGGTTGGCGTCGGGAAAACGCGAGCAGGCGCTGCGTGAGCGACGCCGCGCGACGTGCCCCATTCATGGCATTGTCGGCGGAACGCCGGAGGCGGCCTGAATCCGTCGGCAGGTTGCGCTGAAGAATTTCGAGGTTGCCCACCACGACCTGCAAAAGATTGTTGAAATCGTGCGCGACGCCGCCGGTGAGCTGGCCGACCACCTCCATCTTCTGCGCCTGCCGCAGCGCTTCCTCGCGATCTCGAAGATCGCGCGTACGGGACAGCACCTGCTCTTCGAGCGTCGCGTTGAGTTCCTGCAAGGCTTTCTCGGCCAGCCGACGCTGATCGAGCTCCCGCTGCGCCTCCTGAAAAAGTCGGCCGTTGTCGATGGCGATGGAAGCCTGGGCGGCAAGGCCGGCGATCACGCGTTCCGACCGCTCGTTGAAAATCCCCGGCTCGGGATGCCCGAAGAACAATCCACCGACCACCTCCCCGGCCCGCGAGACGACCGGCACGGCGAGGTAACTTCGGACAGGGAGATGCCCCGGAGGCATTCCGTAATGCGGAGCTTCGTGGCCGTAACGCGGATCGGCGAGAATATCGTCCGACCGGATGATGCCTTCTCCCTCATAGGTCGGTGCAAAGATCTTGGTGGCACGGGGCATCGGATATTGCGAAAACGCCTCGCGGGGCGCGCCCGACAATGTGTAGAGCGTATAGCTCTCGCCCGCGTCATCGAGGACGTTGTAGAAAAACGCCCCGAACGCCGCCCGCGTCAGGTCGACGCCCGCATCGGTGACGCTTTGCACGATCTTCTGGAGATCGAGTTCCGCCGCGACCGTCGTCCCCGTCCGGTTCAAGACCTCGAGCGCCCGCGTCTCCTCCCGCAGCGCCGCTTCCGCCACCCGCGCATCCGTGACGTCGGCGTTGACGCCGATCATCCCGAGGAACTGCCCATCCGCGCCGAAGCGGGGCTGGGCCTCCGTCTTCAGCACCCTGTATTGGCCATCGGAACGCAGGGAGCGCGCCTCGACGGTGAAAGGCGACTGTGCCTCCATGGCCGTGCCGAAGGGCCCGAACAGGAGTTCGCGATCATCCGCATGAACGGTTGGATTCCAGTCGAAGCGCGGCACGTCTTGCAGCGCGATGCCCCAGAATTCCCGCAGGGCCCGGTTCAGGTAGACGCACTTTCCCTTCGCGTCGCCCATCCAGAGCATGACGGGCGCATACTCGGCCACGAGGCGAAACCGCTCCTCGCTCTCTCGCAGGGCCGCTTCGGCCCTTTTCTGGTCGGTGATGTCGTGGCCCTGGACGAAAAGGCCCGAAACCTGTCCGTTCTCCTCCACGATCGGTTGGTAGATGAGGTTCACGAAGCGGTCCGAGGAGCCGTGGCCGTCATCGCCCCGGATGGGGATTCGCAGACCCTCGGCAGTAAACGGCTGACCGGACGCGTAGACATCGTCGAGCCGCTTGAAAAAGCTATCATCCGCCACGTCCGGCAGCGCCTCGCGGATCGGCTTCCCACTGACGTCGCGACGGTCGAAGAGATCGAGATAGGCTGAATTCGCCAGTTCGACGATATGATCCTTCCCTGCGAGGATCGCCATGAAGCCGGGGGCATCGCGAAACAAGCGAGGCAATAATCCCCGCTCTTCCGAGGATATGATCGTCCGTTCGAACGCGGCGCCCACCGGGTCTGGTCCATGATGGAGCGAAGTCCCGTCGGACCGCCCCGATTCCTCAGCGGAATCGAAAGCAGTGACGCCTGTTGGCTGCCGCATGCGGATCGTGTCTCCATGTCTTGGCGTGGTTATCTACTGCGTGTTCGCCCGTTGACAACGGCTTCGGCCTCGATTGCGCCCAATGCCGGCTTTGAACAATTTTCGGATTCAGCTCGGCGCCAGAAATTTGGAGGGATCGAAGTTCTTCACCCGCGCGGAACGTTTTCAGATAAGTTCGCGAAGGAAACGGGCCACGGGCGGCTGAATCCGACGCGCATTGGCTCCGCAGAGGGCCAAGCATGAGCATTCTCAAGCGTTCGTCCATCCGCAATCGGCTTCTCAATTCGCTGTCCGAGGACGATTTCCACACGCTCGAACCCCATCTCCGGCCGATCGCCCTCGATCTCGGTCGACCTGTCTTTCGGGCCAACGCACCCCTCGACAATCTGATCTTTCCGGAGAGCGGTTTTGCGTCGCTGACGACCGATATCGACGGCAGCCGCGTCGAAATCGGATTGATCGGCCGCGAGGGCGTGACGGGTATTTCCCTTACCTACGGAGTCGATCGCGTGCCGTTCGACTGCTTCGTCCAGAGTCCCGGGCATGGCCATGAAATCGATCGGCGTGATTTCGAAGCGGTTCTCGACAACAGGCGCACCCTCGAGCGCTTTCTCCTGCGCTACGGCCAGGCTTTCAATGTCCAGACCGCCTCGACGGCTTTCGTGAACGCCGAGCACACCATCGAGATCCGGCTGGCTCGCTGGCTTCTCATGTGCGACGACCGCATCGACGGGAATGAGCTGCGCGTGACGCACGAATTTCTCTCGATGATGCTCGGTGTCCGTCGACCGGGCGTCACGACGACGCTCCATCTTCTGGAAGGAAAGAACCTGATCCGGTCGGCGCGCGGCCTCATCACCATACGCGATCGGAAAGGCCTCGAAAAACTCGCCGAGAACGCCTACGGCTGGCCTGAGGCCGAATACGAACGGCTCATGGCCGATGAAAGGTCGGCGTCCAACCCTCACCCCGACATCGACCCTCCGCGTACGGTTTCTGACGGAGCATTGACGGAGGATTAGCCAGGACTAGCCTCCTGTCGCACTCGCCCGGCCCGATCGGTGTTCTGCGTCTCGGCCGGCCACGGAAGGAGATCGCCCATGCGCGCGCATGGCTCTTTTGCCCAGGACCGGATGCTTCCACCCGAGGACCTCGAATGCGTGTCGGCCGCGTTCGAGCTCACGCTCCGCTACCTGCACGACCATCAATTCCGATTCGACCTCCGCACCGCGCGGGACTACGTCGCCCGCCTCATCATGGAACGCGCCCGCCAGGGCGAGCACGATGCCCACAACCTCTTCGGCGCGGCGATCCGGGCGCTCGAGGAAAACTCTCGTTATGCGGCGACGCGCCGGGCAGAGCCATGAGCGACCGTACCCAAGCGTTGCAACCGGCGCTCGACCCGCGCATCCTCGACCACCTCGGCCATAAGCTTCGCTGGGAGCTCGCGGCCGCGCCCGACGAGGCGCTGCCCACCAAGCTCGCGCGGCTGCTCGACCGCACGGTGCGCGCGATCCGGATTAACGAGGCACCCCTCGATCCAGGTTTCGTCGACGAATTGCTGTCGTCGCTGCCGGAGTTGCGAGCCTATGCGTTGTCGCTCGAACGCGACCCGGTTCGGGCCGACGACCTGGTGCAGGAAACCATGGCCAGGGCCCTCGCCAATCGAGACAGATTCCTGATGGGAACGAGCCTGCGCGCATGGCTCTTCACGATCCTCAAGAACCACTTCCTCTCAATGACCCGCCGTCGGCGCCGGGAGGTGGAGGACGTGGACGGATCGTTCTCCGAGCGGCTTTCCGTCGACGAGGACCAGAATGACAAAGTGTCGTATGGGGAATTGATGTCGGCGCTCCAATGCCTGCGAAAGGACGAGCGGGACGTGTTGCTGATGGTGGGTATCGACGGCCTCTCCTACGAGGAGGCCGCTTCCACGATGGGATGCGCCATCGGCACGATCAAAAGCCGCGTGAACCGCGCCCGGCGCAGGCTCGCCCACCATATGGGCCTGACAGAGGAAGATGTGATCGGCGGAAGCCGCCTCTGAGGACGCCCGAATTGGAGGTGGGCAAAAACGCTTTGGCGACCCCGCCGGGGCTCGAACCAGGGACCTACTGCTTAGAAGGCAGTACTTTGCGTCTCTCAACCTCTATCACAGCCGAGCATTAAGATAGCTGAAAATCCTTGTGACACAGAGAGTTGATCCAAGTCGAGAGCGCGCGCTAATATCATCGAGTAACGTCCCCTAACACCCACTTTTCGTTACCCCAGCGTTACCCCGTCTGTACGCAGTGGGTCACATCGAATCGTGGCGGGCCCACTGCCATGGCAAAAGTGCTCACCCAATTGGGCGTCGAAAACCAAAAGCCTGATCCGAATAAGCGGATCGAGGTGCCCGACGGTGCCCTCCCCGGCTTCTATCTGCTCGTGCAGCCATCAGGGCGAAAGTCTTGGGCCGTGCGTTACCGTTTCGACGGTAAGCCGAAGAAGCTGACAATTGGCCCCTATCCACTTTTCGATCTCGGGAAAGCGCGGGAGTTGGCGCGTGCCACACTCCGGGTTGCTTCTGAAGGGCGCGACCCGGCAGAGGGCAAAATCCCCGTCAAGAAGACCGGGGACGGCAAGAGGAACAGGTTCGGCGCCGTCGCTGCGGAGTACATCAGACGTCATGCAAAGGCCCATCACAAGACATGGGCGGAAACCGAGCGTCTCCTGACGAAGGCGGACCTTGCCGCCTGGAAGGACAAGGAGATCGCTTCTATAACCAAGCGGGACGTCCTTGACTTGGTGGATGCCGTCGTCGAACGCGGATCGCCAGTACAAGCTAATCGGCTCATTACCCGCCTGAAGCCATTCTTCAGCTGGGCGGTCGAGCGCGGAATCATAGAAATCTCTCCTATCGCTACGCTAAAGCCGCCCTCGGCCGAGACGTCGCGAGATCGGGTTCTCGCCGACGCTGAACTTTTGGCCATTTGGAAAGCGGCCGGGGAGATTGGTTACCCGTTCGGTTCAGCCGTACGGCTGCTGATCCTTACCGGCCAACGTCGGTCAGAAGTACTCGGTGCCCGTTGGAGCGAGATTTATATTCCCACACCCGCGCCTCTTTTGCGGGGGACTGCAGCTCAATGGACTATCCCGAAAGAGCGATCGAAGACCAATGTCGCTCACGTCGTACCGCTCTCTGCCATGGCTGTTGCTGTCCTGGATAGCCTTCCACGGATCGCACCTCCCATAGACCCGGGGTCAGGAGTCCATGACGAAGCACGGCTTCTCTTCACCACGAACGGCGCAACACCTTTCTCGGGTGTCACCAAAGTCCTTGCCCGCCTCAATACGGCTGCGACAAAGCACATGCCCAAAGGTGAAAACCTCGGCTCGTGGCGCCTTCACGATCTTCGCCGCACGTTCGCCAGCGGCTGCGCTCGTCTAGGGATACCTGTTCACGTTGTCGAAAAGGCGCTCAACCACACTTCAGGTACGTTCGGTGGAATCGTCGGGGTCTATCAGCGCCACAATTATGAGCGCGAGCGCCGGGACGCAATGACGGCTTGGGCGGGGCACGTGGCGTCCCTGAACGGCGGCAAGGCTAAGAACGTCGAGGCGGTGAAGCGAAAGTAAGAGATAGTCTCGCCATCACTACTTCGAGGCCGCCGAGATCGGGAAGGGCCTCCACTCAGGGATACCGCCTTGGCCGTTCCTTACTAGGAACGTCTGGCCTTGGCGGTCGATCGCGCCTGTTACGGAATTTCCTTCTATTTGGAAGAGCAAATTCCCCGATTTGTCGAACTCAATCGAGCGAACGAGCGCGTGCGACGACAGAACCTCTCGCGCGATCATTCTCAAATCACGCTCTTGCTCAAAACGTGACCTGATTTTTTCCAACAAAGTCTCGACCGTATCTCGGACTTGCAAGGCGATATCGAGCAAACGCCGAGCCGCCTCGACTTCTGACGGCAGACCCATTTCTTCTTGATAAGCGGAAATTCGGTCCACGAGTTCGGTGGGAAGGACGTACACCCTTCGCAGCGTTCTCTCTTTGTCACTAGCCATTGTCATCCCTTCGCACTGCAATAATGCAATCTCACAGTTAAAGTGTAACTGCAATTGACATTTTGATGTTAACTTGAGATACCATAATCATGGTAAGCGACGTGTCCGACGGTCCCCCCCAAACCTCTTAAGTGCGAAATTTCTCAATGAACGCCCCTTCAAGGTACATCCCCGCGAAAGCCGCCCGCGCCCGATACAACAACATCTCGGCGATGACGCTCTGGCGTTGGGAATCTGATGCCCGACTGGCTTTCCCTAAGCCGCTAATCATCAATGGGCGGAAATATTTTGCCATTGAAGCATTGGAGGCCTGGGAACGTCAGCAAGCAACCAAGAGGGCTGCTCGGTAGATCATGGCAACCCAGACARGCGTCGACACGAGTGGTCCTATCCCAACCAAGCCCCGGCTACGGGGTCCAAAAATTTCGAACATTGCATAGCCCCGCCCCGGCTGAATCCATGCAATCCAGCAATTCAAGGTTTTCAATATGTGCGGCCAAGAAGATTTACCGGCGAAACCAAAAGAACCCGCACCATGCGCCACAGAGAATGAGGCGACGGTCCTCCCGTTTCCACTGGTGAGACGTCGGGCGTTTATCGTCCGGCACGCAGAGCGATTGATCACCCTTCCCTCTAAGACGGCCGAGAAGCACCTCGCATATGCGATCCGCGTTCAGGCCCACATTTTGATCAAGCGGGGCTTTGCCACCACCGTCATAACTGAGCAAGTGAAGTCGCTTGAAGATGCTATCCGGGCCGAGGTGTCTCGGAAGATGGTCGCGCCCGGAGGTGCAGCATGAGCAAGCGTACGAACAAAGGAAGGTCCATAAAAGAAGCGCGACATGTGCGGCTCTATTACTGGGTGATGGACACCGCCGCGTGGCAAAGCCTCGATCCAACGGCTCGCGCTCTCTACCTAGACACGCTCCGTCGTTATAACGGAAGCAACAATAGCAGAATTTCATTTTCTGTCAGAGAGGCAGCGGATCAGCTTCGCATCGGCAAAACTACCGCGTCCAAAGCATTTGCCGTATTGCAGGACCACGGCTTCATTGTCCCCGTGCGCAAAGGAAAATTCGATCGCAAAACGCGGCACGCTACGGAGTGGCGATTGACGGAGTTTGCCTGTGACATCAGCGGACATCTGGCGACGAAAGAATTTGCGAGATGGACAGCAGAAAATTCTAAGGCGGTATCTGAAGGCGGACTCAACGGTATCTCAGCGCGGACGATCGGTACCTCAGAGCGGACAGCAGAGTTAAAAAAAGCGGCCTACGGGACCTGAGGGCGAACCGAGGACGATGTATTGAAGCGGTTATCGGTACCTGGAAGCGGACACTGTTAGTATACCATAGGGGATCACACGAATGCTTAGCACGGTGGTGAGGATGGAGACAGGCGTCGGTGTCGATGATGACGTCGGGAACGACGTCGATGGTGACGTTGGAAATGACGCCGACGACGCTGATGATGACGTTGGGCGTCGATGGTGTGACGTCGGCAATGACGTCGACGATGCTGATGGTGACGTCGGCAACGACATTGACGTCGATGATGACGTCGGAGATGACGTCGACGATGCTGATGATGACGTTGGCGTCGATGGTGTGACGTCGGCAATGACRTCGACGATGCTGATGGTGACGTCGGCAACGACATTGACGTCGATGATGACGTCGGAGATGACGTCGACGACGCTGATGATGACGTTGGGCGTCGATGGTGTGACGCCGGCAATGACGTCGACGACGCTGATGATGACGTTGGCGTCGATGGTGTGACGTGGGCAATGACGTCGACGATGCTGATGGTGACGTCGGCAACGACATTGACGTCGATGGTGACGYYGGMAATGACGTCGACGACGCTGATGATGACGTTGGGCGTCGATGGTGTGACGTCGGCAATGACTTCGACTTCGACGATGACGATGGTTCCAAACCGAAGGCTAGTTGCGTGCGCCCCCTCCCCTCAATCACCGGCATTGCCGTTCACGACCTCTGAAGGAACTCAAGATGAAAACGATCAAAGAAGTCGTCCAAAGTCAGGTTTCTGCGCTCGCCTGGTACTACGAGTGCGAAATAAAGCTTGCTGTACTGGACGAGAAGCGTAAGGCGCTCGACGCGGTGTTGGCTCCTAATGAGGACCACCGGGACATCGAGCGTTCGACTGCCGTCTCCACCTATGAACCCCAGTCTTCTAAAACGCTCCGTCAGGCGCCAGCGGCCATTTGCGAGCGTCAAGCCGAGCTGAACGCCAAGGCGGCTGCACTCTCCGCCCAGGTCCACCAAGCACGCGTGCTTCTCGAAGAGGCGGAGGCTTTAAAAAAGACGGTGGTGCTTGCAAGGCTGGGGATCATCAGGAACGAGTGCAATCGCTGAGATCACAGACGCACTTGCGGTGTTGGACGGACCGATCGCGTCGTTGATCACGACCGACATCGTCCAACACCGGCTGCTTGGAGAGAAATCCGACGTCTCAGGGAAGGAATTGGCCTCGGCGTTCCTCGCTGGCATTCCACCTCAGCTGCGCCCGGCGAGTCTCTCCTCGAGCGAAATCGAGGACATGGTTCTCGCGCTTTCGGAGAGCATCATGCAACGTATTTATTCGCAGGATGCCAGCATCGAGGATGAGGAGCACAGTGCCCGCGAGTTTGGCGCAAAGCAGGGACCGGCCCTCCATTGATGTCGGCGTCGCTAAGCACGCATGCCAAAGCTCGGTTCAATGAGCAATCCGGAGCAGGGCAGAACCCATGAAGCACACGTGCTATCCAGAACCAGGTACGCCACCCACCCGCGCACTTACCGCCAAACAGGCCCGCTTTGTCGAAGAGTATTTGATCGACCTCAGCGCCACTCAAGCCGCAGTTCGGGCTGGCTATAGTGCAAGGACCGCGGCCTCGATCGGGAATGAGAACCTTAGAAAACCTGAGATCTCAGTCGCCATCGCGGAGGCGCAGAAAGCCCGCTCCGTGCGGACCGGGATCACGGCGGATCGTGTCTTGCAGGAGCTGTCGCGTGTAGCGTTCAGTGATATCCGTGAAGTGCTTTCATGGGGACCGGACTGGGTCAAGATAAAACCAAGTGAGGGCCTGTCAGAGGACGCTGCGGCGGCAATACTCAGAGTGACGCAGACCCGACACGGCACGATCCGGGTAAAGCTACATTCAAAGCTCACCGCTCTGGAAATCCTTGCTCGCCATCTTGGCCTGCATGCGCAAGCCGACCCTGAGACCCGTCCCGCTAGATATTCCGAGCCGCAAACGACAGCAGCGATGCGCGCGGATTTTCAAGACTTTCTCCGCACAGCTCTAGAGGAGAGCGAGCGTTCAAGCCCGCTCGGGAGCGAGTCGAAGCCAACTGGGGCTGATAAGGTCGCTCTAACCTTGCCTTGGTGGAATGACAATGGCGATCCATCGCCTCGGGATGGCGGTGAATCCCAGTAGACAACGAGTGAGCGAAAGAGGACCAAGCTTTATTTTCCAGGGAGAATGAAGCCTCCATATTTGGGTCGATCCGGAACAAGCCGCCAATACGATAAGCTACGTGGATATGGTGTGCTTGTCCGAAACGTTGCCGCGATTGGGCCATCGACGACAGGTATCCATGCTACTCAACGCACGCCTCATCCTGGCGTCAGCGGATTACGAACGGATTGCCTCGTCCCTCGTTCCCACTCTGGATGGTCACCGAACAAGAATTCCACGTCCTCTGACGACCGTCATAGCTTGGATGATCTCGCGATTGACTCCACCTCAGTAGGTCCTGCCGGGAAGTTACGGCGGTATTGATCCGAATTTTACGGCTGTTGGATCTCGTCAGGTTCGTGAACTGTGCGAGCTTTCTAATGAGGGGATTTACTTCGCATGTTCCACCCCTAGCGGACCGTTCCAAAACGATGCGGGGATCGTTCCAATGACATGGCCTGTTGACATTTGGAACGGTCCGGCTTTAACGTTTAAGACCTTTTGGAACGGAACTCGCCACATGAACCTCATTGGATATGCCAGGACATCGACGCTTGAGCAGGGGGCTGGAATGGAGGCCCAGATGCGGGACCTTAAGGCCATCGGCTGCACGAAGGTCTATCAGGAGCAGACCTCCTCCGTAGGCCCCCGCACTGCCCTTGAGACCACCTTGGACTACCTTCGGGACGGCGACACTCTCGTGGTCACCAAGCTCGACCGGTTGGCCCGCTCAGTACATCACATGGGTGAACTGGTGAAGCTGCTTGAGGCGAAGGGGGTCCACCTACGCATCCTCAACATGGGGATCGATACCAGCACCCCAACCGGAAAGCTCATGCTGAACGTCCTCGCCAGCGTCGCCCAGTTCGAGCGCGAGATGATGCTCGAGCGCCAGCGGGAGGGTATCGCCAAGGCCAAAAGCGAGGGCCGCTATAAGGGCCGCAAGCCCACCGCCCGCGCCAAGACAATGGAAATCAAGGCACTCAATGGACAGGGCCTCTCCATGGGCGAAATCGCTAAAAGACTAGGGATTGGCAAGGGTTCGGTGCATCGGGCGCTGAACACATAGAAGCGTTCTGGCAGCGAGCCTTTTGCACCTGGGTTCAAATCTCAGGCTTTATTTGGTTAGACGCAGCTCAGTTCTCAAAAAGACGTGTGATCGATAGCTGATCGTCCTCGCCGGTGAGAAGCAGTTGTTCCTGACGGGCCTACAGAGTTCCGGAAAGTGCCAGGAGCCGACGTCGAGCAGCGGCCCAAAGGCGGACCTGCGAGCCATCGCGAGGGCTGTCTCGCGCGCTTGCATGGCTAGCGGCCGCCCGTAGACGGGAGTGCCTTCTGCCCACGCAGCGCCGAAAGGCAGCTAGATCCCGCTGCACAGCGGCTCGCCCAGGGCAAAGCCGTCGAGGTTCTCGAGGAGGCGGTCGGCGACCGCTGTCCAATAGCGCCGGGTCTCGCCGGCGCTATGGGGGCAGGATCGCGCTGGACAGCCCGAGAGGGGCGAAGCCGATGGCAGGGGTTCCTCGCGCAAGCAGTTGAACCCGCTCCGACGAACAGCGTGGCCGACAGGGCCGTGACCAGCGTCGCCTCGTCCACCACTCGCCCGCGCACACGTTGACGAGATAGGCGGTAAACGGCATGGGTTGGATTTTGCGCGGTCCTATGTTCAGGCTCCATTCATGACTGCAAAGACCAGCCCCCATGCTGACCTTGTTCGCCCAAGCCGGGATGGGGACCAGTTTCACTATGCCTGGGCCGCTCGGCGCACACTGGCGATGCTGCTCCCCGCCTCGGAAGTCGTCGCAGTCACGATCGAGGGTGTGGCAGCGGGTGAGGACGAGGAGGTCGAGGCCGGCCTCGACGTCATTGACGTGGCTGAGTACCGCGGGAGCACCGACCTCGCGTCGGCGCGCGTCACCTACCTGCAACTGAAGCATTCGACCCGCCAGACCAACAGCCCGTGGCAGGTGAGCGGCCTTAAGCGGACCCTTACGAAGTTCGGGGAACGCTATGTCGAGCTGGTCGCCCGCTTTGGTCGAGAGGACGTCGCCAAGCGATTCTTCTTCGCCTTCGAGACAAACCGGCCGATTGCCGAAACGGTTACGGACGCGATTGTTGCGATCAAAGCCGGTGCGGACGATACCATCCTTGCTGAGGCCACGGGACTAGGGAACTCCGACCTGCGCGGCTTCGTCGCTCAACTTGCGCTCAATGCCCAAACGCCCGACTACCTGGAGCAGCGTCGGCTGCTCGGCGCCGATCTGTCCGCCTATCTCCCGGAAAACGACAAGGACGCCCCACTTCAGTTGAAGGATCTGGTGACGCGCAAGGCCACGTCGGAGTTCGCCACGAACCCCTCGATCACCTCGCATGACGTACTGCACGCGATAGGGGCGAGCGAGCTGGACCTGTACCCGGCCAAGTCGCTCATCGAGAGGCCGGGCGAGCTGGTGGATCGCGAGCAGATGCCGTACCTCGTCGCCGAGATCGTTGACCAGCGCGCGCCCATTATCATCCAAGCCGAAGGTGGTGTCGGCAAGTCGATGCTGGCCACGAGCATCGGCGACGGCCTTCCCGCGGGTAGCGTGACGCTCGTCTATGACTGTTTCGGCAACGGCGCCTATCGCAGTCTCAGCGGTCACCGGCACCGGCCGAGGGACGGCCTGGTCCAGCTCGCCAACGAGCTGGCGGGTCAGGCGCTATGCGACCCGCTGATCCCGACGGCCAAGGCGGACGCCAAGGCTTATGCCCGCGCGTTCGGAGCGCGGCTGGAGCAGTCGAGCGCGTCACTACGAGAACGCAACCCTTTGGCGTTGCTCTGCCTAGTGATCGACGCGGCGGACAATGCCGAGACGGCGGCGCGCGAGGCGCATGATGGCCCCAGCTTCGCCCGCATGCTGTTGCGCGAGCCGCTGCCGGATAATGTGCGCCTCGTATTGACCGCGCGCACGCACCGGGTTGCTTTGCTCGATCCTCCGCCCGCGACCCAGCGCATTGACCTGTTGCCTTTCTCCTTGAGCGAGACGGCGGCGAACTTGCGTGCCACGTTCCCGGACGCCTCGTCTCGCGACGTCCAGGAGTTTCACAGGCTCACATCGTCGAACCCCCGGGTGCAGGCGACCGCGCTGGCCGGCGCCGTGAGCCTGGAATCGGTTCTGACCGGGTTGGGTCCCGAGCCGCTGACGGTGCAAGACACCATTGCTCGGCTGCTCGAGGCTGCAGTCGCCAAGGTCCGCTACGAGACACCGGAGATAGAGCAAGCGCAGTTCGACCGCGTCTGTGAGGCGCTCGCCACCATGCGGCCCTTCGTGCCGTTGGCGCTCGTCGCCCGCACGGCGGACGTGCCGGTAAGCTTGGTGACCAGCCTCGCCAACGACCTCGGCCGACCGCTCCTCGTCCGCGACGGCTCGGTGCAGTTCAGGGACGAGCCGACGGAAACATGGTTCCGCGAGCGCTTCCGACCTTCGGCGTCAAGCTTGGGCGACTTCGTCGCCCGTCTGCTTCCGCTGGCGTCGTCGAGCGCCTATGTCGCTGCGACCTTGCCGCAGCTTATGCTTGAGGCGGAACAGTTCGACGCTCTCGTGCAGCTGTCGCTAGAGGGGGGCGCGCTGCCCCAGGACGATGCGGTCGCGCGCCGAGACGTGGAGCTGCAGCGGCTCCGCTTCGCGCTGCAGGCGGCGCTGCGCGATCGCCGGTATGAGGCCGCCGCGAAACTGTCGCTCAAGGCTGGCGGGGAGGTTGCGGCCGGTGAACGCCAGCAGCAGCTGATTAGCGCCAATACCGACCTCAGCGGCCATTTCTTTGATGCCGAGCGGATGGCCGAACAGGTTGGCCGCCGCCAGATCGAGGGAGGCCATTGGACAGGTTCGGAGCACGCCTATGAGGCGGCGTTCCTGTCCGGGTCCCCGGCGCTCGCAGGCGATGCGCGCAATCGGTTGCGCATTGCCTATGGCTGGCTCAACCATTGGAGCCGTTCACCTCGAGACGAGGGCAAGGACGAGCCTGTCGGGGTCGCTGACATCGCTGAGCTCGCATGGGCGGAGCTGAACTTGCACGGGGCCCGGGCGAGCGCCTGGCAGCTACGCCGGTGGAAGCCGCGTCATGTCGCCTTCTCGGCGGGGCGGATTTTCGTGGCGCGGCTGGTCGACGCCGCTCGCTTCGATGATGTAGACGCACTGGCGTGGGCGGCCGGCAACGACATTGGGCTGCTGCTCGCGATCGGGCTGGAACTGTCGGCCGTGGGCCGCAACCCGCCCTCTCCCGTTGTTCAGCGCGCGGTCGCGCTCGTGGCGAGCCGCCACCTGAAGCTCGAAGCGCCGGACCACTGGAAGGGCGACGACACCTTGCTCGCCTCGTTGACGGCGCTGGTGGCTGCCGCGGCTGCGAGCAGACTGGCGCCCCGCCGTACGCTGGCGAACCTGCCCGCTCGCCCATCGCGTTCGCTTGGCGGCCAGCACGCCAATTACGACGGCGCGCGCGCCGGCCTCATACGAGCCTATGCGCTACAAGCTGCACTGCGGGGTCGCCCCTTGCTGCTCGACCATCTCGCCACTCGCGGGACCCGCAAGGCCTTGGATAGCAAGCATCGTCACGACGCCGATGAGGAACGCTTTCGGGAGGACGTGGGTGCATTGCTGCCGTGGGCGAGGCTCTGGGCGGCGGTGACGCTGGGCCGCGTAGGTCCTGCCAACGTGGGGCAACTGTTGGCCGAGACGGCCGCCGAATCCGCCAAGGCCCAGGGCATATCGTATCGCGACGAGTCGGCCACCGCGGACGAGGTGGCCGCTTGGTGGGGTGGAATCATCCTGGCTACCGGGACGGGCGCTCGGGAGTGGGCCAGCTTCGACGCGTGGCGGAGCACGCTGCGGCAGCCGCTCCGCATTTCTACGCTGCTCGCTCTCGCTCATCGGGCGGCCCGCTCAGCCGGAGAGGAAGGACGCGCCCTGGACCTAGCGCACGAGGCATTCGACCTTGCTGTCCGCGAGCGCGAGGACGCCGAGCAGAAAACCGAGACGTTGATCCGACTCGCCCGCGCCGTGCTGCCCGCGAGCCTGCCCGAAGCGCGGGCCTATTTCGAGGAGGCCGTCGTCGCCTCGGGAAAGATCGGCTCGGAGAACCTGGCGCGTTGGCATGCCGTGCTGCATCTGGGCGAGGCGGCCGCGCGCGGCGGTTGCGTCGACCCGGAAACGGCCTACCGCTTCGCGCGAGCCGCCGAGCTGACCTATGCCTTCGTCGTGCGAGACAAGCATTTCGATTGGGAGCACACAGTCGAGACGCTGGCCGACCTGTCGCCCCCTTCAGCCCTCTCAATCCTCAGCCGCTGGCTCGATCGCCGCTTTGGGCGCGAGGCGAGGCTGCTCCCGATGATCGTCGGCCGCCTAGTGACGCGCCGTCAGCTCGACGCGCGAACTGCGCTGGCGCTACTGCCGTTCCAGTGCTGGTGGAAGCCGGACAGGCTGCTGGAAGAGGTCCTGTCAGCCGAGCCCGACGCCCGCTGCCGGGTAGTGGCGGCTCAGCACCTCATTCGCTACCAGCGCTTCTCAACCGATGTTGAACATCTGCGCAAGGTCAACGCTCTCCTGCGGGCGAACGGCATCGACCTACCCGAAGCCGCGGAGGCGCTTATCCGGGCGGAGTTGGCCGAGGCGAACCGGCCGCGCGACCGTGATGAGCGGTGGACGCCGCCGCCGAGAGACAACGCGTTCGACTGGGACGGCATCTTCGCCGGGCTGTCGCTCACCTCCGGCCCAGACTTGCTCACGGCACACGTTCGCTTTCGGTCCGGAGAGCCCCCCTTTAGTCCGGACGTGTTCAATCGCCAGGCGATCTCACGCGTTCGCGCCGGCGACGAGGCCGCGTTCCTTGACGCTCTCAGTGAGAGCCGATCGATCGACTTACTCGACGTGCGCGCGCTGCTGGAGGCGCTGCCTACAGCCTGGAAGCAGCGGGTCTCGGTTCGTCCGGCAATGCAGCGGCTGCTCCGGGCAGCGTGCCGTAGGGACGCGGCGCGAGTGTCCGCCGACCGCTATTACCAGTGGCTGCCGTGGACGCTTGCGTTTGAGTTTAGCGGGCTGACGGCACGAGAGCTGATGGGAGAGGCAATCCACGCCATTGCTGATACGGTTGTCCCAGACGATGCGGCCGGCCTGTTCAGGTTGGTTGGTATCCTGTCGCGTCAGCTGAGCGACGGGGAGGCCTTGGCGACGCTGCGGTACGGGCTCGACCTCTTCGAGCCCTCTCTGGAGCCGACCGATGGCGATGGTGCGTGGTCGCCGCAGCTGCAGCCCCCGGGCGATGTCGAAGAGGCGGTGGCCGGGTTTGTTTGGGCTGCGCTGGGGGCACCTGAGTCGGAGCGTCGGTGGGAGGCCGCCCACGCCGTGGGCGCGTTGTGCCTGTTGCGTCGCGACTCCGTGCTGCGCACCTTGGTCGCTCAAGCGGAAACGGGGGTGGCCGGCGCCTTTGCCGACGCGGACCTCCGGTTCTATGATCGACACGCCCTGTTGTGGCTACTGATTGCGCTAGCGCGCGCCGCAAACGAGAGCGGTCCCGCCGTGGCGGCTCACATCGATTTCCTACGCCGCTATGCCCGACGCGACCAACCACACGTTCTCCAGCGCGGTTTCGCCGCCCGCGCCATGCTGTCCCTTGCTCGGCAGGGCTTACTTGCACTAACCGCGAGCCAAGTGGACGAGCTGCGTGCGATCAACACATCGCGCCTTCCGCCAGTCACTAAGGAGGAGGCGTCCCGCCGCCCGATCGGCTCTAGCCAACCTTATGACGAGACGCGCTTCTCCTTCGGGATCGACATCGGGCCATACTGGCTGGCGCCACTCGGCAGAGTCTTTGGATTGGGACAGAACCGTGTCGAGGACGAGGTGGAGAGGGTCATCCGAGAGGATTGGGGGTTGGCCGACAGTGGCCGGTGGGACCGCGATGCGCGCGCGACCCGCCGTTATTTCGAGCATGGCGCCTTGCGGCATTCGCATGGCACCACTCCCAAGGTCGACGACCTGCAATTCTACCTTTCATTTCATGCGTTGATGACAGTGGCCGGTAAGCTGCTGGAAACGGAGCCGGCGCGCGCCGACGCCAACGATAGCTGGTCCAGCTTTTCGGGATGGCTGCTCGGGCACGACCTGAGCCGCCGCGATGGCTTGTGGCTCGCCGACCGCCGCGACCCGACGCCTGCCGATGTGTTCTCCTTGCCTATCGTCGCTGACGCTGACTGGCCCGCCTCGGCCAACGCCGATGAGGCGTTTCGCCTGCTGACGCTGCCGGACGGCATGATGGCGGCCTCGGGGTATTGGACAAGCTATGCCGGCAAGCGCAAACAAGTGGTCAGCGTCAGCAGTGCGCTCGCGTCGCGCGATCAATCGGAGGCGCTGGTACGTGCGCTGAGAACCGCGAGCAACCCCACCGATTTCAAAATTTCCGAGTTTGAGGACGGCCTTGAGATAAACGAGCCACCCTATGTGCTCAAGGGCTGGGTGCGCGATGGTACAGACGAGCGCGGTCTCGACGAGTACGACCCCTGGGCCGCTAACGTCAGCGCTCGCGTGCTCGCGCCGGCCGACCCGTTCGTGCGCGACCTTAGTCTGCGGGCCGACGGCGGCGAGAGCCGCTGGTACGATACGAACGGCGTCCCACAGCTGCTCTCGCAATCCTGGAGCGATGGCGACGATAACGAGGAAGAGAGCCGCAACGGTAGCGGTCGTCGGCTTGTCGCAGCCGCGGGCTGCCTGGAGGAGCTCATGCGCTTGACTGGCCTCGATCTCGTGGTGGTAATCAGCCTGGAGCGCAAGCTGATCCGGTCACGTTACACACTCGAGAGGGAAGGCGAAGTTGCAAACAAAGTCACGGAAATCGTCCTCCTCCGCCCCGACCGCGAACCATGGCGCATTTCCTTCAATCCTAGACCTCGGCCGGGCGCTCGTCGCCGAGCTCGGGCTCGACGATTCCACTGATACGTTGGGCCGCTGGATGGCGCATCATGTGGCCGAACTGATTAACGCAGCTCGCACGGCTCCGCCGGACGCGCGCGAAGCGGCTGAACGCCGGTGCGCCTCGGCTATTCTCGACTTGTGGGATCACCGCGCCGGTTTGTCGGGAGGGCGGCTGCTGATGGATCTTGGTCCCGTTGTCACGGTGCTCAACAATCTCGATCCTACCGCCCCGCAGCCGGTCTACTTCCGCACAGTGTGGCGAGAGATGGAGCGGGACGCAGAGCACAGCACGATGGCTGAACCCGCCCGAGAGTGGCTGCGGGCGGCCGAGCAGGTGGACCGCGCCGCTCGCATGGCCATTCTCTTTGCGGTGGGCAAGGCAGCCGAGGCGGAGACTGACCGCTGCAAGCCCTGGGTGGCGCTCGCCGAAGCCGCCGGCACCGATGGCGCTCCCGACATCCAGCTGATCAAGCGACTGATCGTGATTGCCGAATACGGGCAGCCCGAGAGTGCTGTCGAGATCGAGGACCTACGGGACAGGCTGGTCCGCCTTGCCGAGTTCCGAAGGACTGCCGAGACGATCGAGGCGGAATGGCAGGCGCAGCTGGACGCGGCCATGACGAGCAACGCGGCCTCGCCCGCGCGAGATTGATTCAGCGGAGTCGCGTTGATCGGCGCCGGGCCGTGACCCCGCCTTAGCATTTGATCAGACGCCTGCAACGCCGATTGGCATCCAGGCGCCAATCCGATCCTAGCGGGAGCTGACCGTCCCAACATCCGCTATGGGTCAAGCTAGGACCCTGGTCGAAAGTCCGGTTGGAGGTCATAAGCAGTCGGTTAGGCCGTCTTGAAGTATTCCACTTCTTTGATAAAGCCGCTGCCCGTGTGAACATTTGGTACACAAGCCTGGTACATGAGCAACAACAGCATGATGATAAGGCGTTGATAATAAATGCTTTTTACGATATTGGTTCTCCTCCCCTCAGCTCCACCAAGCGTTTCGCTAGTAGGTTAAGGCTGGTCGCTGATCGTCCGTTACCCAGCGGGAGAGGAAATCCTTGGCCGTCAACCCGGCCTGTACGACCAGCCTCAATCCCAAGCGTGTTCAACGTCCATCAATTCGTCATCGACACGCAAGGCCGATCACGCTGGCCGGAGCAAAGGGCTCGTGAAGCCGGAACCACAGGACCGCCGCCCGCAGCACCACCACCGCCATCCGGGCAAGGGCCTAGGACTCGAAGGGGGCGTGGTCATGCACGCTCTCATCGTGGTGACGGGCATCCCGCGCCATCGGCAAGGCGGGGTGGGTTGCGTGCCGGACAGAAAGCGACGGCATGGACGGCTCTTTGAGGCAGCAACGGAACGGATCCGAACGACGCGTCCGGAACGCTCTTTAGTTTGTCGCTGAGCGTTGTCCCCGGTGGCCATTCGAAGCCGCAACCGGGCGATCAATTGCGACCCCTCACCCTWGAGAATAAGGTCGGCCCTAGACCGGGTTCATCCGTTCCATCGTTCCGTCCCGGAGCACGAACTGGTGCCACAGGGCGATCAGCGCGTGGAGACCTGACAGGACCAGGATGATCGTGCCGCCGGTCTCATGGACCTCCGCGATGAACCCGGCGATCCCTGAACTGAGGGTGCGATGGCAGGCAAGGACAGGCCGAAGAACGCGACTGGCACGCCCAGGCGCGAGGCAGCGTACCAGCCAGTGAGCGGCAGGCCGATCATGAAGAGGTAGAGCACGGCGTGCCCGATCTTCGCCGCAAGGTTGAGCCAAGGGCTCTGCGGATCCTCGATGCGGGGGCGGCTGCCCCACCAGCGGGCGATCAGCCGAGGCACGACGAGAAATAAAACCATGAGCCCGAGCCAGAAATGCAGCAGGGGCGGGTTGAGGCGGACCTGCCGGCCCCCCTCGGCGGTGAACCATGCCGCCAAGATCAACAGGGCCATGCCCCAGTGGAGAAGGATGAGGGTCTTCGAATAGCGCGGCATCGGTGACGTCCTTCCGTACGGGCTGGCGACGGTTCTGCGCCGGAGAGCTCGGCCCACGGTGGCCCTCGGGGAGCGTTCCAGCCATGCGCTGGATCAAATCCGTCCTTGGAGCCGAGCAGCGCAGCCCGAGTCTTCATCAGAGGCGTCTCTACACTGCTCAACCTGTCATCTTGCTGACAGCCTTCCACAGCAGCCTGACAGCAGCCTTGCGCCACTCTCCCGGCATTCCAGGCGCCCCAACCGGCGCTGGACCCAACAGGAGAGACCCATGCGCTATACCACCATCGTCCTTGCAACCGCTGCCGTTACTGCCAGCGCCTTCTCAGCCCAGGCGAGCAGCCTCGGGCGGTCCTGCACCACGGCGCCCCAGACTTCGTCCTGAACCGCGAACAGGTCGTCGAGGTGTCGGTCGTAGTGCTCGGCGACGCCTCGTCAACGTCAGCAACGATATATCGGACGGAAATCATTCAAACTTCTCCCGCCGATGATAAGCGTATGGAAGAAGGATTCCATCGGTGCATTGTCATAGCAACACCCGTCCGGGTCATCGAGGGTTTTACTGAGGGCGATAAGTCGCCGCGTGTATTAAGGACTATTTAGAACTTCGTGATCGAGGCCTCCCCGCGAGGCGGGCGACTTTCTTCGGACACGATCTGCGCGATAGGAAGCTTGAGGCCCATCGTGACGCCCTCGAAGCGATATTGGACCTCGACCCGCCACACCTCATGCGGGTCTTAATGCCGTTGAAACCGGGGCGCCGCGTCTCGCTTTCATACGGAGAGTTTGTCGAGTCAGTTGGGAGGTCCAACTGTTGATATTGCGGAATGTGAGTGCGCATGATCCGCGTCGAGACCTTCGATGGATTTATAAGTGTGCTCGCGCAGGGCCATTTCCATCCCCTCACCGACCCTCGCCGTAGCGCGCACGCAGCCAATCAGCTACGTCGCCAACCGCTCTTGTGTCCATGTAGTACCAGGAGTGCTTAATTTGAGGGGCTGCGGAGAAGTCGTATTCCTTCACCTCGCACTGCCGGACCGAGCCACCCGCGAAGTGCTCAATCGGCATCGGCCCCGAGCTTGTGGTTGTGACGTACTCGGCGATTAGATCGGCAGAACCATAAGCCAAAAGAAACGGAATCGAAGCGGGCCCTCTTGCAACAACAGAAAGCGGGGTAACTATCACTAGTGCAAAGCCCACAACTACAACCAGAATCGCAGCAACTGCGAAGGCTAGCACCCCACCACTGAACAAACTTGCTGCGACCATGCCCGCGCTGATCTTCCCCTCCGCGCGCGCGTCTCTCAGGGTTCCCATCGCAAGTTTTACTCCAGCGAACAGCCCTCCTCCAAGGCACCCAAGCATCAGCATTGCTGCTATCCCGATCCCCACATGTGGGCTCGAAAGCAATCGCATTGGGATACCAACCAGGGGCACCACATCATCAAGGAACACCAACGCCTCATCGGGTTCCTTCGTCCTAAGGCAGAGCACCGGAATATTTGATGGCATTCGGGCGCTGAGGCGAGAAATTAGATCTGACTGCTTACTTTCGCCGAGTGCCTTGATACCCGCAATGAGAGCTTTGGCCCAGTCGGCGCGCATCTTCTCAGCCTCATCCGAGGCCCGAAATCGTGCTCGCGTCTCATAGTGGCTGCCGGCAGGCTGGGAGTAGTAGTTAGCAACCAAAACCTGTTCATACCCGTCAGGCTCCAGAGGCCAGGCCACTAGAATTAGTGAAAAGAAGACGACCACCCCGCCAAGAACCTTCAACGGCACTCGGTCGCGTTCAATTAGACTTCCACCGAAGAAAATACCAATGATGTCAAGTAGCGTAGAGCCAAGTAACATAGCGAACCAAGCGATGTAGACCGCTATCTCAGCTGTCCCCAGAAGGGCAATATCTCCATCTAAATCTCGCGGCCGCACTTCTATGAATGGAGTGCCCATCGTGACAATAGCATCGACGCGTTGGTCTTTCTTCCCTGCATATAAAGCGACGTTGCCACCGTGACTGTGGGCCACCAGAAGTAAGCGGGCGGCCGGGTGATCTAGCCGAAGTTTCGCAACTAATTCGGAGAGCTTCTCTGACGCCGCGAAACGATGAAAATGGCTGTTGTTAGAGGCATCGAATAAGGATCCCGCCCAATCAAACTGGTAGAACTGGACCTTAATTCCATCAAAGCGCTGTTGAATCGTACTAACAATTAAGGAATTTTGTTGCGTCCATCCCGCTCTCGGCGCGAATGTCCCGTGAACGAGAATAACAATAGCATCGGGTTCCCCGCCGAGAGCCTCATTACTCGGAAATGCTGTCGACTTAGTTACTAATGTGCTAGGCACAAGAGAGACGGCCAATAGACCGATAAAGACAAGGAGAAGGAGGAAGGCGAGACACCGCCGAGCAAACTTCCATAGGACCTTAGCTTTGGGTCTTGGGTGATCCCGATCGATTATCGCATCCTCCCCCAGGTACAACACTTTAACATCGACTGCGCGAGACGATTGTCCCTTGGTCCAGCTTAGCGTCACCTCGCTTATCATGCGTCGAGTTCAAGCGCCTGTGCCGTCGAGTGCGCTGCTTAGTGCCTCCCCGACAAAGGTAAGCTTCTTGTTTGAACCATCTTCGCGTTAGCGGGCGCAGCGTAGGGCTTTCCCGTGCCCGTGATAAAGCCAGCCAGGGCGAGGGCGTTTGCCACTGCCCTCAGCAAACGGCGCCGACCGTTGACCGGGTAGCGGTGCAGAGCGCTGCGGCTCGAACCCACTAAGATCGGCGCTTAGCCGCAATTTTCGCCAGGGGAACCGCGCCGCTCACATGCACTACGACAACTGGAGGCAGTAGAATTACAAGAGCTTCCCCGAGCTGCCTCACAGGATCGATAGGCCGCGTCGCACGCATCGGGGCAACCAGGATTAACGTAGTAGCAAGCTAGAATGATATTTTTTGTTTTTTTTGTAATGGGTGTGTACCGGGAAGGCGCACTAATTTCATTAGCCTGTAGAGCGGAAAATCTATCAGAGAAGCTCTGAGTGTCACCTGCAGTAGCCGGAATTGCTAGTAGAATGCCTGCCGCTATAAGAGTGAACCGAACGAATACCGGATTCATGATCACCCCTCAGCTCAAGCTGACCGCTGAGCGACGTCAATCATACCACTGCGGCGACCCTTTCCGAATGAGCAGAATAGTCATGTCCGCACATCACTACTGAGAGGACATGATGGGCAGCCCGATCAGGATGAGCGACGCGCTGACGAGCTGGCCCACGGCACGAAACATCAAATGGGGTTGTGCGGCCATGTGAACGGGGTCGCGTTCTTCAACAAGGTCACGAGCCACGCTTTCAAATGAACCTCTTCCACAAGACCAAAGGAGGCACAAGTTGACCCATTCCGGGGGGCCCGGACGCCTCGACAGCGGCTCCGCCTGCTCGAAGTATCGTTCAGCGGCATGAAAACATTCAAGCGATCCAGGCAATACCCAGTGGCAGCGCGATGTCTCAGTCAGCTTGTTGCTCCTCGAGGCTGCAAGCGATGACGAGCCGCGGAAGCGGACTTTCCTGCGGGAAGCACTGGGGATTGTTTCAAGTCGTGAAGGCGTGATGCCTTGAGCGCCGACCGAAAAGGAGGGCGTCAGTACATCGAAGCCGAGCTCGCCAGGCTTGCCAACGAACGGTGACCTCGCATCAGGCCCTTGATCTTCCCCCGTCTACGTGGACACAGGTTTAGGCCGCGTTTTGCTCGGCCTGTTCGGGGGTTAGATAACCCGAGAGCGGAATGGATCCGTTGCCGATTGTATTAGCCTTCGATGCAAGTGGCCCGGCTCTACAGGCCGTTCGTGTGGATCGCATTCCACGCGGGTGGCGCGATTGCCCTGTTTGTGCCCGCAATCCCAACATTTCTCAACACGGTAGGTCAACTATCTTCGGCCATTGGACACCGGTTGACGCCCGAAGGAATGGGGCGTTCGTACAGTGCAGCCTCAACGAAGTGTTGCCTGCCGAATGGACGCGCCTAGCCGGCCCTCTATTTTTTCAATGCGCTCGCGGGATGGCCCGCAAGTCCTCGCGACGCGCGCTTGGGCGATCAAGGTTTCGGCATTGAGGGGAAGATCAATGGAAAGCTCCTGAGCCTTGCAGCGGGAGGGCACGAATCTCTCGGTCACCGACGCCTAGATCACCATGCCGACGATCGCTCAGTCTACGCCCTACCCGAACCCACTGCCAGCGCTGTGCCATAAAGAGCCTCCTGCGAAATACGTGTGTAGGCGCAAACCCGTCAGGCCCACCGCGTCATCGATGCTACCTAGGTGCCGGTTGGCCATCACGGACTCTGGATTGAGTTTCAGTTCATTTGGTCAATGGCTTTCATGTAGTCAGCGGGCAATTGAAATTTGGAGCGATCCGGTCGCTTCAAACCTGTCTTACCCACAGCATCATGYACGAAATCGATGCAACTCGACGTCGTGAGCGAGTAGTCTTTCGAGTTCCACTGATCCGTAAGCGCGAGGATTTGTCGACGCTGATCTTCAGTGATCTTGACTTTAACAGTCGTATCAATGTGACCGAACCTACCTGGGTTCTTGTTGGCTTCCGATGCGGTTAGCCCCGGCCCCCCAATGAGACCCTTCCCCCCGCTCTTGGGATAGAAACCGTAACAGTCCTCCTTGATACCGTTGTTGAGGTGAAGGGCAATGCACGCGAAGGCGTGTCCGACGAACTCGCTGTCGGACCAGGACGTCTTTGCCCCGTAGAACTCGACGTAGATGTCTCCTGGAGCGCCGACAGCTGGCTTCGACAGCATTGCCGCCGACGCCAAGACTGCCAGAAGACCAGCGCCGAAATTCCGGTTTCGCCTCATTCCGCTACTCCTAGTTTGTAAAGGGTTCAGAGTCTCGATTGGAAATGGGACGCCAAGCTCGCTGACCGGTAGGCGCAGGGCCGCCGCAGTCTGACAGCGCTAATGTCAGGCTTGTCGCCGAGCGCCTGTCCGATTTGAAGTTTCCTGACAACGCACCGACAAGACTGGGCAGCTTCCTTGGGCGTCCTGCCCCCGGCCGCCCCTTCACACATCTCACTCTGCAGAAACCAAGGCCGGCGCCTTCTCTTATCAGCGTTATGCCGCAGCAAAACGACAATCTGTTTGGCATAACACTAACCCGCCCTCCTTTAAGAATCAATGCAATGTTCCAAATTTTAAATTAACAATTCGATACTACCTCTTTCTAACTGTTAGTTTATCTACCAATACTTCTATTTTGCCTTTTTGCAGCGCTCAGTGAAGTGTAATTGTGCATTTGAATCATTCCACACTGAGCGGATCGTCCGTTTCAACAGCAAGACGCCCTTAGCCAAGGAGACTGTCGTGGATGAGTGCCCTTGTCCGGATGCTGAACCCGGTATTGAGCCGGAGGAACGCTCGATTCCCCGCCAACTGCGTCCAACCCGTCGGAGTGTGCTTGCGGGCTCGAGCGTTCTCATCCTAGCGGGTGGTGTGCACGCCGCCGAGCAGGTCACCGAGCACTACCAGCTTGAGTTCGCGGACGACACGCACCGGCAGATCCTGAATCTGCGCAATCTCTCAGTGGCTGGGGACCAAGACCCGATTGTGCTCTCGTGGAACCGACGCGATTTCGGGCCCCTAGCGTCGTTCTCCATTCACCGGGAGTCCCAGCGGTATCCGTCCAGGCCGATTGTGGAGCGGAACGACGATGCGGCTGTCGCGGTGACATGGTTGCCGACGCTGCTTCGGGTGACGGTGCATCGCGCCACTTTTCCAGGGTTGGAGACGAGTGCGTTCGATGCGGTCTTCACATTCCGTCGCAAAACACCGACGGATACCTGGAAGGTGTCAGCGGGACTGCAGGCAGGCTGGTTTCCCGGCGCATCGGCTACCAACTCCGCAGCGCTCCCGCTCGCGGAGTTCCTGGCTGCTTACAACCCGACGAAGCTCAGATTCCCGCTCCAGCGCCGCGACAACAACAAGATGCTTTGGGAACTCTTCGGTGACAGGGTGGAGACGAATGCTGATCTCGTGCTTGAGTTCGGCAGGCAGGCGGCCTGGACGATCCTATCCCTCGCTAACGCGACTGCGCCGGGTCTCTACATCCTCGACTTTCCTCTGGAGTTCGGCCGCATCGACCTGTATCGAATCCGTGGTGATTCACCCGGGAGCATTGCCGGCACCGCCACACCTGGTTCAACCGGCGGCAAGGTCTCAGATGTGGGCACCGGCGGGACCGACACCCTCAGACTAGATCCCGAGGTGAAGTGGGGTGCGTTGCCGCCCCGTGGCGCTCCCACGCCCGTCGCGGATGGCTGTTATGGCGTCGTTGGCGACATATTGGGGTTTACCTTCCAGGATCTGGCCCGTCGGGATCGTATCCCTGGAACTCGTGTGGAATTGGCCGCAGCGACTATTGGTGACGAGCGTATCGCACCCGTCCTGACGCTGGATTTGAAGACCATCGGCATGGGCGAGGGACCCGAGCCGCGCACGCTCGGTGCCGTTCTCCGGCACTGGGGCGCTCCGGCCCATACAGCGGCGAGTTGCTTCGTCGACCCCGACGAGCACGGGCGCCCGATCGCACATCTCGAACTTCGCCGGGGCCCCACCACCTCGCCTACTGGCGTGGAAGGCCCGTTCTCGATCGCCGGCTTCGAGATCGTACGCCAACTACGCCGCGGCACGGGTGTCGTGACCCGGGTCGCGCTCATCCCCGCTTCGAAGGAGGTTCTGGCCGAGACGAGCGTCGGCGGCCTCGTCCTGGCTGCTCTCCCGCGCAGCAGTCCCGAACCCGGCAAGGCACCGCGCATAGCGCCCTTGGAAGTGGAGGCTGTTGACGCGCCTGACGACCGGGGGCGGCGCATCCTAACTCGCTTTGAAGCTCGAATGGCGCTATTCAGTGCCTCCGTGGCTCTCCCTGAGCGCATCGAGCCCGGTGCGGGGCCAGAACGGGTGGCCCGCGTGGTTCCTGGCACTCATAGCTGGCGGCTCGATTTCGATCAGGCCGACGCGCTGCTTTATCTTCCCGCCCTGGGCAGCCCCCCTGTCACGTCAGCCGACGCGATCGTGCCGCTTGGTCCAGTCCCGGCTGCGGATCCCGCGGCGGCTGTAGACCGAAACGGACCCAGGCGGCGGACGCTCGCACAAATCGCCCTCGACCGAGCCTGCCTGACCGTGCTTCGGCCAAGCGACCTGCTGGCGCTCAAGTTCCGCTTCGCCGGCCTGGCCCTCGAAGTTCCGTGGCCGCCCGACGCTGGACTGCCCGGCACGCTAGTGCCGCACGGCGGGCGTTCCGCGGTGCGGCCGCGTCCGGATGTTGGCGGAAGGCGCACAACGCCACGTGATGACAGGCCGGTCCTCGTCGTGGAGTTCCCGCCGCAGCACGTGGCTGAACGTGCCTACGAGCGCCAACTGCCAGCCCCGGTGGACATGCCCGTCTTAGCCGTACGAGGCGGCGATGCTGAGCGATTCCGGGCGCTCCGTGAGGCGTTGTCAAGGCCCAAGCGGTGGACCCGTGCTCCTACGGACCCTTTGCAGGCCTGCCGGGATGATCCGGAGCAGAGCGGTTTCAAGACCATTGCGGACAAAATTCTCTCCCGCATGCGGCCACCCATGGCCGAATCTGATGGAACGGACATGTGCGAGCGCGTGGCACTCAGGGAGGCGCTCCGCGATCTCGCAAAGGAGTCTTTTGACAACCTGCTTTTCGGCTCAGTCACGGTGGCTCACTTCGACCGGCGATTCACCGAGGCGGCAAGGAAGGTTCCTCGGCCGGGTGGCGGATTTGCCGCCCTGCCGGACGACCAACAGCTTTACGCCGGTGCGGACTTTCTTGACCCTGATGCGCGTCAGATCGCAATCCGTGTGCTTAGGAAACTCCAGCAGGAAGCTGGAGCGACACCCGGTAGTGGGCCAGACACCAAGCTGCCAGACGCCCAACTCGATCCGTCCGAGCAAGATGCCATCCTTCAAAGCTTTGTTGATCGCAGAATCATGCCCGGCGTCACCGACCCAAAGGCGCTTCTCGCCCGGCTCGAGAGCGCAGACGATACGGCGGTGGAGCGCGAGTTTCCTGTCCTGAAGGTTTTGATCGAAGAGATCGAGATCGCTAAGGAACGCCGTGACGTGACCTATGCCGAGTTCCGACGCCACTACGCTACGCTGGCGGCAGGCTTGCCCGAGCGCTTCCGACAGTACAGGGGACGGGAATGGTTCGGGAGAATACCAGACACAGAGCCCTGGACAACCGTGAAAAAGAAGGTTCGGGCGGAGGTCGACCGGGGAGATGGGGAAGATAGCCGAGAACCCTTCGACGCGGTGACGCCGGCGCGCCTGTCCGGACCGAGCCGCATCGCCTTCCGTGTTGACACTGACGATTTCGAGGCGGACCGGACGGGTGGCCGCATTCCCTTCACCGTCGAGGGCCTGACCAACTGGGGCGGGATGGACATGGCGGTAGTGCGACGCGCCGAGCGCCTGATGGAACCTCTCGCGCCCGGCCGTTCGCCCAAGCGCTGGGAACGTCGCGCCTTGAATGACGAGGGAGCCATCCTGCGTTTTCAAGGATTCTCGCCTAACCGGCGTTGGGGCGGGACCGGACCTCGCACGCAATGGGCCCCGTCGCTGACCGGGCCATCGCCGGCGCAGAGGCTCGCAGAGGTCCATGCCAGCAGCGAGCAGCCGCCCGACGTCTTCGAGACGGCACTGGAATTGCCGTACAGGCTGTTCCTGTCGCCATCGCAGGATGCGACCTGGAAGACCTCGGCTGCACGGGTCGCGCGGGAAGTCTTCGGTCTGCCTGAACCAGACTCGCTCGCCGCCCAGATCGCACCCTTCCAGGAGTTGTGGACGGCGCGGTTGGCCGGATCCGGCGAGCAGGCTGGCCTGCGCGCGGTCTGGTCGCCGGACTTCCGGCCGGATGCCCTTCTGTCGACGGCTGCCCCGGGTGCCCCGCAACGGGGCCCAATCCCGCCATGGGCGCTCGCGCGCTCAGTTGGGATCCGCCGTCCCGGAGACCTGCCTGACCTAACCTTCCGAACGGGTCTCGACGCTTACGACCGCCATGAACTCGTTGCGCTGACTGCGCTGCATGGCCTTCCAGTCCTCGGCCGGAGGGCCGCCAAGGGCGACCTAACCGCGGAAGCGGGCCAGATCGAGCCACCCGAGGGCTTCGCCCTCCCCGGCCTTCAGATCCGGAACGTCCCTGCGCTCGGCGGCGAGGTCGAGTTGAGCGCGATTTACCGGCCGAAGGCCTTCTCGGTGTCGGAACTCTCTCTCAGCGCGCTCGGCGGTTGTCTCGACGTCGATACCGCATTCCAGCCGCCTGCCTCGGCTCGGGACGCTCGGGGCTCAAATTTGTTCGACGCCTTGTCCGTCGAGCGGTGGCGGCAGCGAACCGTGCTTGGTCGCGACGTGGTCGTCGAGGTCGTCTACAAGGGCTTCCTGTTCCCAATTGGTCACCGGGCAAGCTTGGTCAAGCTGACGGAGCGCCGCTTTGTCCAAACGCATGCTGGGGGACCGCCGGTAGCGGTGCTGATTCAGCGCCTTTTCCTGAGGGTCGGCAATCCAGTCAAAAACTTTCCTGCAGAGGGTCAGCCAAACCTGGGACGGCGCTGGCCGTGCGAACGCATCACGATCCTCACGCGGCAGACGCCGGACCTCGTCGATCCCGATAGCGAGCTTGCGGGCCTGATCAAATTTGGAACGGACACCACGGGCCGGTGCTTCTGGCCGCGCACCGCTCGCCGCCAGGGAGCAGAGGTCTGGTTCCAAATGCGCGTAGGGGGCGAGAGTGTGCCGGTCCGGTTGCCGCTTATTTTCGTCGACAATAGCGCCGCCAACGACCAGCCAACCATGAAGGCGTTAGTCGAGCACTACAACAGAAGCGTGGCCGACGGGCTGCGGGATTCGCCCACCCGCAAGCTTGAGCGCAACGGCCAGCCCGTGGTTATGGCGCCGGAATACAAGCCGGGCGACACAAGCTACGAAACGCGATGGTGGAAGCTTGCGGCCGAGGGGCGCGAGAACATGCCGCCTAAGGGCAGGCCAACAGAGGCACGCACCTTCGACAATAGTCTGTTTGAGCGCGACGAGTTCATGGAAGGGCTTGACCAGCCCCCATTCTACCCGGTCGTCGAAAGCGGATCGTGCCGGATAGGACCCATTGAGCGGTTGACGGGGCGATCGCCGCTGTGGGCCGAGGTGGCCTTCGACGGTGACTATGTCGCTGATGGGTTCGGCGACGACCCCGAGATTGCGGCCGGATCGGCGGAGGAGCGTGGCAGCCGCCACGAAATCTACTTGCGAATTTTGGCGAACCAGCAGAACGGTGCCAAGGCGCTCCCGCTCACCTTCGGCGACCGCGGCGACCAGGGCGGCGGGGTCGCCCGGGGCGAAATGGAGGTGGTCGGAATCTCGCGCCAGTTTGGACCAGTCAACGGGCCGGGCGTCCGTTCCGCGGACGAGGGCAAGCCCGAGAACGGGCCTTCTGCTGACGCCCCGCAACCCTCCCTCCCTCGCTCATTCAAGCCGGAGGACGCCTTTTCGAGCGATGCCAAGCTGCTCGGTATCGCCTCCCTCAAGGACTTAGTGAAGGCTGCGACGGAGGTCGCCAACAAGCTCGGTCACCACCCGCGGCTCGCCGAGGCGCTCGACTACGGCGCAGCCTCGGTCAAGGAAGGCGCGGCGGAGGTCCGGGCAGTCCTGACAGACGCGCTAATCAAGCCGGCCGAGATTGCATTGAGCGCGGCCGAAGCGTCCTGGACGGATTTGGCTTCGAAGCGCCTGGGCACCGATAAAGTGCCTACGCTCGGGGCTGCCTATCCTCAGATCGGACAAGACTTGGCCATCCTCAAGCTCAAGCTCGTCGAGGCGCAGGACGCCAAACGCTCTGGCGCTGAGTTCTTCGCCAGTTTGGCCCCTATCCACGAGGCGGCGCGCCGCCTTATTCGGACCATCGAGCGCATCACAGCTGATCCACTCGCGGCCGCCTCGGGCGCGCAGGTCGAGCTATTCCGGAAGATCACGAACGCGATTACCGAACTCAAGGCGCTTGTTGAAACGCTTGGAAAGGTCAAGGATTGGCCAAGACGGATAACGGAACGCTTTGAGGCCCGCCTCTTTACCGCGCTCCACGGGCGACTGATCAAGTTCGTAGATGCATCACTCCCTGCAGCGGACGTTGCGCGCGCCGTGCAGATCATTGCGGAAGCGGCGAAGAACTCCAGGCCGGCGGCTCTATCTCCTGCCGAACTGGGTCTTCTGCCCGGCCGCTTCGCCAGCCAACTACGCGCCGAGTTGGAAGCCGCCGCACCTGCACCCTCCGACGCCGTCGAGAGCGCACTGACGGGCCTTATCGACCGGCTCTGGCGCCTCCAGGACGACGTTGAGGCGGTCAAGGCGGAAG
>NZ_JBFUHH010000020.1:0-50509 GCF_056402495.1 Microvirga sp. P4_A5
GTCGAGGACCGCCGCGGAATGCGGATGCCCGGCGGTGGCGCCGGCGGTTTGGGAATCGGCACCATCATCGTCCTGGGCCTGATCGGCTGGGCTTTCGGCATCGATCCGCGCATTCTCATCGGCGGCGCCGAGATGATGACGGGAGGCGGCTCCGGCTACGAGCAGCCGCAGCAGCAGGGCCGGCAAGGCGCCCCTCAGGACGAAATGGGACGGTTCGCCGCCGCCATTCTCGGCAACACCGAGGACGTCTGGAAGGAGGTGCTGCCGAAACAGGCCAATCGGCAATACGAGGCGCCCAAGCTCGTGCTGTTCTCGGAAGGCACCCGCTCCGGCTGCGGCGCGGCCCAATCGGCGATGGGACCCTTCTACTGCCCCCTCGACCAGACGGTTTATATCGACCTGACATTCTTCCAGGACATGCAGCGCAAGTTCGGCACCGGCGGCGAATTCGCCTACGCGTACGTGCTCGCCCACGAGGTAGGACACCATGTGGAAAACCAGCTCGGCATCCTGCCCCGCGTCCAGGCCCGCCAGCGCGAAGTCGGCCAATCGGAAGGAAACCAGCTCTCGGTGCGCGTGGAACTGATGGCGGATTGCCTCGCCGGCGTCTGGGCCCATCATTCGCAGGCGAAATGGCAATCCCTGGAGCCGGGCGACATCGAGCAGGCGATCGCGGCGGCCGAAGCCATCGGCGACGACCGCCTGCAGCGCAAGACGCAAGGACAGGTCGTGCCGGATTCCTTCACCCACGGCTCCTCGGCCCAGCGCGTCCGATGGCTGACCACGGGCCTGAAGCAAGGTTCGGTGCAGGCCTGCGACACGTTCCGCTCGCCGAGGCTATAGGCTTCCATGCCGGGCATCGATGAGAGCCGCGGATTCGTGCCGCTGACGATCGCGGTTCTGACCGTCTCCGACACCCGGATCGCGGAGGACGACCGCTCGGGCGATACGCTGGCCGAGCGCCTGACGAAAGCCGGCCATATCCTCGGCGACCGGGCCATCGTGCCCGACAAGATCGAGATGATCCGCCGCAAGGTGAAGGCGTGGGTGGCCAATCCCGCCATCGACGTGGTCATCACCACCGGCGGGACGGGCTTTACCGGCCACGACGTGACGCCGGAGGCAATCGAACCGTTGTTCGATAAGCGCATGGACGGCTTTTCGACGGTGTTTCACCGCCTCTCGCTCGATACCGTCGGGACCTCGACCATCCAGTCGCGGGCGACCGCCGGGCTCGCGGGCACGACGTTCATCTTCGTCCTGCCCGGATCGCCGGGCGCCTGCCGGGATGCATGGGACGGCATCCTTTCCGCCCAGCTCGATTACCGGCATCGCCCCTGCAATTTCGTCGAGATCATGCCCCGGCTCGATGAGCACCTCAAACGCGGGAAGCCCGCCCGCTGAAGGCCTCGTCTCGCGCGATGGCGGCGGCCAGACGCACCGGCGCGGCACCCTTTGTCTCGCTGAGCATGACGTCCCGGCGCAGCAGATCCCCCGACCTGATGGCGTTGGGAGTCAGGATCATGCGAATCGCGTCCCGCAAAACTCCTCGCAGGCCCTGATGCCGCCGCAACCGGGCGCGCTCGTGCCGATTGCCGCTCACGCCCACGAAGCGGTCGAGAACCCGGATCCAGCCCTCCTGCGGCAGATCGCCGTCGTCGAGGCAGAGAAGCCATTCGTGGCGGGCGCTGCCAGCGGCTTCGACCCATGAGCCTGCTCTCGCCACGACGAGCGTAGCGCCCGCCGCCTCGGCCACCCGCGCGACATCCTCGTCGAGGTTTTCGGCAAGGATGACGGCGTCGGCCACGAGGCCGTCCGCCACCGCCGGAACGAGGGCGCTGAGGGTGACCGCAAGGGCTTCGGCACCGTGAGAGACGCGGATGAGAACGGTAATCATGGGGACAACATAACGTTTTTGCGGAACGAAGTCGCCACAAAGGCGTCTTGATTATGTTCCACTTCTGTTCTTTGTTCATGAAACGTTCTCATTCCGTGATTCTCCCGAGGCACCGAAAATGTCCGTCCGCGTCAGAGAAACCAGCAGCCCGGCAGGCGCCTTCCCTCCCGCCCTCTCCCGAGCCGAGGCGGCCGATGCCGCCCGTCGGCGGCTGATCGATCCAGCCACGCGGGTCGACGCGGACCGCCGTCGCGGACGGGGCGCGGTCACCAACCCGACCGGCCGTTTCGAGCCCGCCCGGCGCGAGACCTTCGAGGATGGCTGGGCGTTCGAGGACGAACCGGCGCCCCTCAACACCGAGGTGATCATCGAGAAGCCGCGCACCATCATCGCGCGCAACGATTCCCCCGATATCGGCTTCGACCGCTCGATCAACCCTTACCGGGGTTGCGAGCATGGCTGTTCCTATTGTTTTGCGAGACCCAGCCACGCGTTTCAGGGGCTCTCGTCCGGGCTTGATTTCGAGACCAAGATCTTTGCCAAGCCGAGCGGCCCCGAGCTTCTGGAGAAAGAGCTGAGGGCCAAGGGCTACGAGCCCCGGACCATCGCGATGGGCTCCAACACCGACCCCTACCAACCGGTCGAGAAGCAATTCCGCATCACCCGCCAGATCCTCGAGGTGCTGGACCGGACGAACCACCCGGTCGGAATCGTCACGAAATCGGCGCTCGTCACGCGCGACATCGACATCCTGAGCCGGATGGCCGACCGGCAATTGGCCAAGGTGGCGATTTCCATCACGACGCTCGATCCGAAGCTGGCCCGCAAGATGGAGCCGCGCGCCGCCTCGCCGGCGAAAAGGCTCGAGACGGTGCGCAAGCTGTCGGACGCGGGCATTCCCGTGACGGTCCTGGTCGCGCCGATCATTCCGGCCATCAACGACCATGAAATCGAGGCGATCCTCAAGGCCGCCCACGCCGCCGGAGCGCGCGAGGCGGGCTATGTCCTTTTGCGGCTTCCGCACGATCTCAAGGAGCTGATGCGCGATTGGCTCGCGGAGCATTATCCCGACAAGCTCAATCACGTTTTCTCCCTCCTGCAGGAGGCGCGCGGCGGCAAGGATTACGATTCGGAATGGGGCGTCAGGCAGACGGGCGTAGGCCCCTTCGCGTGGATGCTCGGCCGCCGCTTCGAGACCACCACGGCGCGCCTGGGCATGAACACGAGGCGGATCAAGCTGCGCACCGATCTCTTCGCGCCGCCGGCGAAGGACAAGGATCAATTGTCGCTGTTTTGAGTGCTTTCCCTCCCCCTTGCAGGGAGGGATCAAGGGTGGGGGTCGCAAGGTCCGCCGCGGTGGATTCAGGCTTTCGCTCGCGCTCAAGGCAATGCGCCCCTGACATCCGGTTTCACCAGTCGTTCCACCCCACCTCCAACTCCTCACCGCAAGGGGGAGAAGAGTTTCGTCGGCGCTTTCAAAAAACGGGCGTCCTTACCCCTTGCGGGGAGCGACTCGACTCGGCCATCCGTGACTTGCCGCGACAGTGAGCGGCGATGAACGGTCTGGCGGCGCTCGTCGTTTCGCGCTTTCATCCCGTCATGTCCGAACCGATTCGCATTCCGCCGCCCGACATCGGCCTCAAGCGCGAGCGCGCCTTGAAGCGCGCCGGCTTCACCTGCGTCGCCGGCCTCGACGAGGTCGGGCGCGGGCCGCTTGCCGGGCCTGTGGTTTCGGCGGCCGTCGTGCTCGATCTGAAGCGCGTGCCCGCGGGGCTTGCCGATTCGAAGGCCCTGGCGCCCGAGCAGCGGGAAGCGTTGTTCGACAAGATCCTCGCCACCGCCCATGTGGGGATCGCGTCGATCTCCCATAGCGACGTGGACAGCATCAACATCCGGCAGGCTTCCCTTCTCGCCATGTGCCGGGCGCTGGCGGCATTGCCCTGCACGCCCGACATGGCGCTGGTCGACGGCAACGATCCGCCGAACCTGCCCTGCAAGGTCGAAGCGATCATCAAGGGCGATGCGTCCATCGCGTCGATCGCCGCCGCCTCCATCGTCGCCAAGGTGGTGCGCGACCGCCTGATGGCGCGGCTGGGCGCGATTTACCCGGTCTACGGGTTTCACACCAATGCTGGATACGGCACCCGATCCCACCTGTCCGCGCTGGCGAGCGACGGCCCCTGCCCGTTCCATCGCATGACATTTTCGCCCCTGCGCCAAGGGTTACTGGATCTGTAACCTAGCTTAACGCTCGTTAACCCAAAAAACTCAATTATTACAATACGTAGGCAAAGTTTGCCGATCTAAAATAAGATCGGTTTTTCGCCGCTTGGAAACTTCGTCTTTACCCTAACGCTCCATGATCCGGATTGTCAGTTGCGTAAACGGTGATCACCCATGGGTACCTCGCGTACCGGGGCCGCCGGCGCCGCCTCCCGGATTGTTGTCTCGCGTACCGGGCGGCTTGCGTCGGCGCCTCGGACGGGGCTCAAAGCCCCCTCGTCCGTCTTGCCAAAACCATCCCTCAAGAGAGACGTTTCTCTCGGGTCCCTTCCACTCAACGAGATCCTTCTCGGCGATTGCATCGCTTCTCTGGCGAAGCTTCCCGCCGAGAGCGTGGACGTGGTCTTCGCCGACCCGCCCTACAATCTCCAGCTCGAACAGGCGCTGACGCGCCCGGACCAGAGCCTCGTCGACGCCGTCGACGACGACTGGGACAAATTCGCGAGCTTCTCCGATTACGACAGTTTCACCCGCGCCTGGTTGTCGGGCGTGCGGCGCGTGATGAAGAAGAACGCGACTTTGTGGGTGATCGGCTCCTATCACAACATCTTCCGCGTCGGCGCGACCTTGCAGGACCTCGATTTCTGGCTCCTCAACGACATCGTGTGGCGCAAGGCCAACCCGATGCCGAATTTCCGCGGCCGTCGCTTCACCAACGCGCACGAGACCATGATCTGGGCTTCGAAGAGCGCGGATGCGAAGGCCTACACCTTCCATTACGACGCGATGAAATCCGCCAACGAAGACGTGCAGATGCGCTCGGATTGGTTCATCCCGCTCTGCACCGGCGACGAGCGCCTCAAAGGCGAGGACGGCCGCAAGGTCCATCCGACCCAGAAACCCGAAGCGCTCCTCGCCCGCATCCTGCTCTCCTCGTCGAATCCCGGCGACGTGGTGCTCGACCCGTTCTTCGGCACCGGCACCACCGGCGCGGTGGCAAAGAAACTCGGTCGCCACTTCATCGGCCTCGAACGCGATCCGCTCTACGCCAAGGCCGCGCGGGCCCGCATCGACGGCGTCGAGCCGCTCTCCGGCGTATCGATCGCCGCCGCGCCGGAGAAACGCGCGGAAATCCGCGTGCCGTTCCTCTCGCTCATCGAAGGCGGACACGTGAAAGCCGGCGAGACGCTCGTCGACGAACGCCGGCGCTTTCAGGCGATCGTGCGCGCCGACGGCACCCTGACCCTCGGCCCGATCATCGGCTCGATCCACAAGGTCGGCGCGCTGACGCAAGGCCTCCCCGCCTGCAACGGCTGGACGTTCTGGCACGTGGAACGCAACGGCAAGCTCGTCTGCATCGACGAGTTCCGCGCGAAGGTGAGAGCCGAGATCGCATCTTAAAGTGGACAAAAGCCCAAGGTTTCAAATGGCCGGGTCCTGCCCGGCCATTCGCTTGTTCGGCGCTCCTGAGTGTCATTCCTCTGACGCATTCGAGCCGGGACTGACAGGCAGCAACGCGCCCTGTCCCAAAACGAGAGTCGGCGCGCGCTTGCCGGGATTCGCGTTGAGGGTCTGCAGGATGCGCAGATTCATGAGTTCCGCGTTCCCTTTCAGCAACCGCGACGCGTTGGCGAGTGACCGTATAGCGGCGTGCTCACCGCGGGCCCGCTCCAATGCGGCGAGCCCTTCCGTTTTGGCTCGCTCCACCTCGGTGATCATTCGACGGATTTCCGGGGGTAGGACTACGGACGTGATGGTCACAGCCTTGACTACACAGCCGACAGGTGAGGCGGAAATCGAACTCTGAAGTTTCTCATCAAGTGCGGCCCGGTCGGTAAGAAACACTTCGAGGGTGGATTCGCCTGCGAGCTTCGTCAGTGCGCGCACGAAACCAAGCCGAAGCTGTTCATCGCGGTCGTTGGCCTCGAATGCACGCTTCGGGTCTACAATCTCGTAAGCTATCGTGGCGCCCACGCGGAACATCCACTTGTCGGCGCTTGCAACATCAAGCGGATAAACCGCGAGAAGTTGCTCGTGCTTGCGCAGAGTATGAATATCGCGTGTTGCAATCCCCAGCCTGAAATATCGGCCTGGCGGTAGCACACGCGCGAACTGGCCCGCCACATAAAGCAGTGCGTGCTCCCACTCGTATACAGTAACGAGCAGTTCCGATCGATTCAGCAGCCATCGCCCGAGCGTTCGAAACGCCAATAGAATAATCAACGCGGCGAAAAGTGCGGACGCGAGATTCCAGAATGCGATAGATTGTTCCATCGTGCGTAACGCCCGTGCTGAGTAGAGGCTCCTGCACCACGACGAACGAGCGGGAGTCCGAAACTCACAAAGCCCATTCGCCGTTTGCCCTTGGGCGGGTGCAGGAGACCCATTTTGCGGTGACCAATCCGGGAGATTTGCTCTTCTTTGAACTGGCCGCGCTCTCGCGAGCGACGCGTTGAAAGAACAAATGCTAGGGGATTCAAACCCGCTACCTTGTTACAATACAGGAAGGGGAAGGTGAAGCTTTATCTTCATGCTCCCGGGCGGAGGCTGTCGGATCGGTGGCCGAAATCTGAAGACCTCCCCACCAACTATAGCGGGCTGCCCTGAGAGCCCGCGCGGACAAAGATGGATCGGCAATTCCGCCCGCTCCAACCGCGACGTCCCCCATGGCAAATCACCCGCACTCCTTTAGCATCGTCTCATGGCTTCTTCTCCTCTCGACCCCGCCCGGCTCCCGCAGCCGCACCCGTCCTGGGACGATCTCCGGATTTTCCTGGCCGTGGTGGCTCATGGATCGCTGAACGCCGCCGGGCGCGCACTCGGTCAGAGCCAGCCGACCGTCGCGCGCCGGATGCGGGTGCTGGAGGATGTGCTGGGCGTGTCCCTGTTCGAGCGCGGGCCCAACAACCTCGCCCTCACCGAGGCGGGCCGCGCGATCCTCGAGGCGGCGGCGCCGATGGCGGAAGCGGCCGACGCGGTGCCGCGTCTCGCCGCCGGCTACCGGCCGGATTCCGCCGCGCCCGTGCGGATCACCGCCACCATGTCGATGACCCTGTTTCTCTCGTATCACGCAGCGGAATTCGCAGGCGCGATCGAACCGATTCCCATTGCGTACATTCCGAGCCGGCGGCGGCTCGACCTTGCCACCGGCGAAGCCGACATCGCGCTTCGCATGCGCGCCCTGCCGGACAGCGACAATCTCGTCGCACGCAGCCTTGGACGGGTGGCGTTCGCCGTCTATGCCCGCACCGCCGACATCTCGACGGTCATCGTACCGCCGGAAGATCCGAACCTCTCGCAACAGGCAGCGCTGATCGGGCGCTTCGCGGAGGGGCGCACGATCGCCGCGCGCATCGGCGACATGCCGATCCGCTATCAGGCGGCGAGATCCGGGCTGGGCGCGGCGGTCCTGCCGTGCTGGCTCGGCGATTCCGATCCGGACCTCATCCGCGTCCTCGATTCCCCGGCCGAGATGGTGGAGGACGCCTCCCTCGTCATGCACCGCCGAAGCCGCAACCTGCCTCAGGTTCGGCGCGTGGCGGACGCGATCATCGCGCTGTTCCGGGCCAAGCAGGACGTGCTGGCGGGAGTGAGGGCCCGTTAGTCCGTCGGCTTTCGCGCCGCCTTCGCGGGCTTTCCGGGATCGAACGCATGGGCCAGCACCTTCTTCATCACCCCCGGCAGGGCCTCCTCGTGCAGATCGCGCCGAAAGGTCCAGCGCATGTCGCCCGGTTCCGGCGTCCCGCGCGGCACCTTCGCGAGGAAAACCGTCAATTCGAGCGGAAAATGCGTGAAGACATGACGGACGATGCCGGGCAGGCGCTGCCAGCGCGCCTCGATGGGGGCATCGAGCATCGCGCGGGAGGGTTCGTAATCCGGCTCCCACACGCTTGTGGGCATTTCCACCATGCCCCCAAGCAGCCCCTGCGCCGGACGGGTGCGGAGCAGGACGCTGTCATCGGCGCGCAAAACCACGAAGGCGGCGCCGCGGCGGAGGGTGCCGGTGATCTTCTTCTGCTTCTTCGGATAGAGCTCCTGCGTCCCCTCGGCCCGGGCCTCGCAGGGCTCCATCCAGGGGCAGAGGGCGCAGGCCGGTCTCTTCGGCGTGCAGATCGTGGCGCCGAGATCCATGAGCGCCTGTGCGAAATCCCCCGGCCTGTCGACCGGGACCAGATCCAGCGTGATCGCGCGGATGGTCGGCTTCACCTTGGGGAGGGGCTCATCGATCGTGAAGAGACGCGAGACGACCCGCTCGACATTGCCGTCCACCGCGGCGGCCGTTTGGTCGAACGCGATGGCGGCGACAGCGGCCGCCGTATAGGCCCCCACCCCCGGCAGGGTCAGCAGTTCAGCCTCCGTGCCGGGAAAATCGCCGCCGAATCGCTCCATCACCGCGTTGGCGCAGGCATGGAGATTGCGGGCGCGCGAATAATAGCCGAGCCCGGCCCAGGCTTGCATGACCTGGTCGACGGGTGYCCCGGCCAGGGCTTCGACGGTGGGGAAGCGGTCGAGGAAGCGCAGGTAGAAGGGCTTGACCGCCGTCACTGTGGTTTGCTGCAGCATGATCTCGGACAGCCACACCCGATAGGGATCGGCGACCTCCCCCGGCTGGGCGCGCCACGGCAGGACCCGCCGGTGGCGATCGTACCAGGCGAGCAGATCGTCGGCTTTGGGCTTGGTGGCGCGCGGTCCGGAGAGTAGCATGAGGCTGTGGATAGCGATCCTGTCCGAATAATCCAGCGCTGCTTTGGATCAAATGACCCTGCGTAAGACACCCAATCTCCGGCCCCGACCTCATGCGTAAGCCGAGACCGCGCGCCAAGCCGCTCGCCGATTTTCTCGACGTCGCCCTGGGGCCGAGCCTTGCCCGGCAGGGTTTCGCCACGTCGGATGTGATCGTCGCATGGCCCGATATCGTGGGGGAGCGCCTGGCCGCCTTCACGCAGCCCCTGAAGATCGAGTGGAAGCGGAAAGGCCCCAATGCGGACCCGGAGGCCCGGCCCGAACCTGCGATTCTCGTCGTGCGCACGGAGAGCGCCTTCGCGCTGGAGATGCAGCACCTCGCGCCCATCGTGATCGAACGGGTGAACACCTATTACGGCTGGCGCTGCATCGGGCGGATCGTCCTCAAGCAGGGGCCGGTCATGCGGCCGGAGAAAAAGCGGCCGGTCGTGCCGGTCTTGAGCGAGGCGGACCGGCTGCGGGTCGCCGCCGCGACGCAGCCGATCGAGGAGGATGCCCTGCGCCTCGCCCTCGACAGGCTGGGTCACGCGATCGTCGGACATCCCACGAAAGCGTGACGAACGGAACGCTTGCCACAATTCCGATCTGCCTCTACCGCAAGACGAACCGTCTTCAGGAGCACCTTCACCGATGATCACCCGGCGCCATACGCTTCAGCTTCTCGGAACCGCCAGTGCGGCCGCCCTCGTCATGACGAGCCCGCCGGCTTTCGCCCAGAACGTCGCGCCGACCGATCTCGCGGTGCCCGGCCCCCTCGGGGACGTCGTTCAGGGTCCGGCCGACGCCAAGGTGACGATCGTCGAATATGCGTCCTTGACCTGCTCCCATTGCGCCAGTTTCCACAAGAACACCTATCCCGAGTTGAAGAAGCGCTACATCGACACCAACAAGGTGCGATTCATCCTGCGCGAATTCCCCCTCGACCCACTCGCCACGGCCGGTTTCATGCTGGCGCGGTGCGACGGAGAGGCGAAATACTATCCCATCACCGACCTGCTCTTCGAACAGCAGAAGAACTGGGCCTTTACCGAAAAACCCCTCGACGCCCTGCGGCAACTGATGCGCCAGGCCGGTTTTTCACAGGAGAAGTTCGAAGCTTGCTTGCAGGATCAGAAACTTTATGACGCGGTGAATGCTGTGAAAAACCGCGGTGTCGATACGTTCAAGGTGGACTCGACGCCGACCTTCTTCATCAATGGCCAGCGTCATCCCGGAGCCCTTTCAATCGATGAGATCGAGAAGATCATCAAGCCTCTGCTGGGAGAGTGATCTCCCCGCCCCTGCCCTGACCGGGCGGGCCGAAGGGGTGCGTCGATGAAACTGACGCGGCTGCGCATCGCAGGGTTCAAGACCTTCGTCGAACCGATGGATTTCCTGATCGAGACCGGCCTGACCGGCGTGGTCGGGCCGAACGGTTGCGGCAAGTCGAACCTCGTCGAGGCATTACGCTGGGTCATGGGAGAGAACTCCCACAAGAACATGCGCGCCACCGGCATGGACGACGTCATCTTCTCCGGCTCAGGGGGCCGTCCGGCCCGCAACACCGCCGAGGTGATGCTGACCATCGACAATGCCGAGCGCACCGCGCCGGCGGCGTTCAACGATGCCGACATGCTGGAAATCTCGCGCCGGATCGAGCGCGAGGAGGGCTCGACCTACCGCATCAACGGAAAGGAAGTCCGGGCCCGCGACGTCCAGATCCTGTTTGCCGATGCCGCCACCGGCGCCCGCTCGCCCTCCCTGGTGCGGCAGGGTCAGATCAGCGAGATCATTTCGGCCAAGCCGCAATCCCGCCGCCGCATCCTCGAGGACGCGGCCGGCATCGCGGGCCTGCATGCCCGCCGTCACGAGGCCGAGCTTCGCCTGAAGGCCGCCGAGGACAACCTCCTGCGCGTCGAGGACGTGCTGCGCGAACTCGAGACCCAGGTCGACAGCCTGAAGCGCCAGGGCCGCCAGGCCTCCCGCTACAAGAACCTGTCGGCCGAGATTCGCCGCCTCGAAGCTCTCCTGTTCGCCATCGGCTTTGCGGATGCGCGCGAACAGGCGGCGTCCTCCGAACGTCAGGCGGCCGAAGACCTGAAGGCCGTCGCCGAGCGCACCGAGGAGCAGACCCGCGCCGCCACCGCGCAGGCGATTGCCGCCCACGGTTTGCCGGCCTTGCGGGATGCCGAGGTGAAGGCCGCGGCGGCGCTTCAGCGGCTCACCCACGCCCGCAACGAACTCGAATCGGAGGAGCGCCGCTCCAAGGAACGGGTCACCGAACTCGAACGCCATATCGGCGACCTCAACCGCGATCTTGCCCGGGAGGCGGCGCAGAAAAGCGACGCCCAGGGCTCCGTCGAGCGCCTCCGGGAGGAGGCCGCCGAGATCGCGCTGACCACCGAAGGCGCCGCCGATTCCCGCATCGAGAGCGAAGAGCGGCTGCGGGTCGTCGAGACAGAACTGGCGGAAGCCGAGGCCGCGCTCGGGGCGTTGCAGGCGCAGACCTCCGATCTCAATGCCCGGCGCGCCGCACTCGAACGTTCGATCCGCGACGAAATGGAGCGCGCGTCCCGTTTCGCCTCCGAGAAGGAGCGTCTGGAGCGCGACGTCGCGGCGCTCTCGAGTTCCTCGGACGATTCGCCTCCCATCGACCTTTTGCGCGAAGACATGGTCATCGCCGAGGACGCGGTGGCGCAGGCCGAAGAGGCCGTGCTGGCGGCGCGCGAGGAATTGGCCGCCGCCCGGGAGGCCGAGAGCCGCCTGCGCCAGCCCCTTAACGAGGCCGAGCGCAAGGCGCAGCAGCTCGAAACCGAAGCGCGCACCCTCGCCAAGCTCTTCGTCTCCCAGAGCGGGGACCTGTGGCCGCCTGCGCTTGACCAGATCACCGTCCAGAAGGGCTACGAGACGGCGCTCGGCGCGGCCCTCGGCGACGATCTCGACGCGTCCACCAACGCATCGGCTCCCGCGCATTGGGCCGATACGGGCACGGGCGAAAGCGATCCGTCTCTTCCTGACGGCGTCTTGGCTCTCGCCTCCGTTGCCAACGCCCCCTCGGCCCTGCAGCGCCGCCTGAGGCAGGTCGGCATCGTCGTTAAGGCCGACGGCCTGCGGCTTCGCGCGAGCTTGAAGCCAGGGCAGCGGCTGGTCTCGCGGGAGGGCGATCTCTGGCGCTGGGACGGTTTTACCACCGCCGCCGAAGCGCCTTCCGCCGCCGCCCGTCGTCTCGCCGAAAAAAACCGCCTCGGCGACCTGGAAATCGACGCTGCCGAGGCGCGTGAAACCGTCGAGCATTTACGTGCCGAGGCCGAGGAAACGCACGACGCCGTCCGCCGCGCCGCCGCCCATGAAATGCAGGCCATCGAGACCGCCCGGCAGACCCGTCAGGCGGTCGACGGCGCCCGCACARGGCTTGCCCAGGCCGAACGGCGCGAGGCCGAGCTCGGGCAGCGTCGCTCCGCCCTGCAGGAGGGCCTGGCCCGCCTGTCCGCCAGCGAAGCGGAGGCCGTGGACAGGATCCGCGACGCCGAAGCAGCCCTTGAGGACCTGGCCCCCGCCCCCGATCTCGAAAACCAGCTGCTGGAAGAGCGCACCCGGGTGGCCGAGCGCCGGGCCGCGGCCTCCGAGGCCCGGGCAGCCCTCCAATCCCTTGTCCACGAGGCCGAGCTGCGCCGACGGAGGCAGGAATCGATTGCCGCCGATATCCGACTCTGGACCGACCGCACGGAGCGTGCCGCCCGCGCCCTGGAGGATCTCGGCGAACGTCTGGAGCGGGCGCAGGAGGAGCACCAGCGCCTGCTGGAGGCTCCCGACACCTATCTGATGCGCCGCCGTGCCCTGATGGCGGAAATCGACGCGGCCGAACTCGCCCGCAAGGCGGCGGCTGACCACCTCGCCGATGCGGAAACGAATCTCGCCGAGACCGACCGCGCCGCCCGCGCCGCCCTCGAAGCCCTGTCGGCCGCCCGCGAAGCCCGGGCGGGATCGCAGGCGCGTCACGAGGCGGCCGTGCAGCGCCTTACCGAGATCACCCACAGCATCGCCGAAACGCTGGAGACGACGCCGGCCGGGCTGATCGAGCTCGCGGGGCTGGAGTACGGCGTCGAGCTGCCCTCCCAGCATGAGATCGAATCGAAATTGCACAGCCTCAAGAGCGACCGCGAGCGCCTCGGCGCAGTCAATCTGCGGGCCGACGAAGAGCTCACGGATCTCGAAGGCAAGCACACGGGAATCGCCACCGAGCGCGACGACCTCGTCGAGGCGATCAAGCGCCTGCGGCAAGCCATCGGCAGCCTCAATCGCGAGGGCCGCGAGCGGCTGCTGGCCGCCTTCGACGTGGTGAACGGCCATTTCAAGGAACTCTTCACCACCCTGTTCGGCGGCGGCACCGCCGAGCTCACGCTGGTCGATTCGGACGATCCGCTGGAGGCCGGCCTCGACATTCTCGCCCGCCCCCCCGGCAAGAAACCGCAGAGCATGACCCTGCTGTCGGGCGGCGAGCAGGCCCTGACAGCGACGGCGCTGATCTTCGCGGTGTTCCTGACGAATCCCTCGCCGATCTGCGTGCTCGACGAGGTCGACGCACCCCTCGACGACGCCAATGTGGAGCGCTATTGCGACCTCCTCGACAGCATGTCGCGGCAGACCGATACCCGCTTCGTGGTCATCACCCACAACCCCATCACCATGGCGCGCATGGATCGCCTGTTCGGCGTCACCATGGCGGAGCGGGGCGTCTCCCAGCTGGTTTCGGTGGACCTGCAGAGCGCCGAGCGCATTCTCGAAACGGCGTAAGGCTTTCAGGCCTTGTCACAGTTCGGCCTCAAAATGCGCGCGGCATTCCTGCAAAGCCGCGAGCGAACCTCTATTTTTAGAGGTTTTTCAAATACTTAAAGCTTTCCCGCGCTGCCTTGACAGGGGGGACCCCCGCTCATATGTTGCGCGCGGCTTTCGGGGCCAGGCCGGAAGACCTTTTCGCGCACTGCTTTGACGGGGAGAACGCCATGGCGGATCCAACGAAGCGGGGCGATGAAAGCGGTCAGAGGCAGGGCAGCTCCGGCGATGCCGATCTTTCAGCGAGACTGAAGTCCCTCGATGCACGGCTCGAACAAGTGGCCGGGCAGAGCCGGGAGACTAAGGAAACGCAAACCCGCAAGACGTCGGATTCGAATGCGCTCGGCCAGGCTTTGAGGCTTTCGGCGGAGTTCATTTCCGGAGTGGCCGCGGGGGGAATCATCGGGTTCATCGTCGACCGGCTGTTCGGAACGTCCCCATGGGGGCTCGTCGTCTGYATCATCCTGGGGTTCTGCGCCGGGATGCTCAATCTGTTCAGGGCTGCCGGGATGGTGAAACCCGCGCGACCGGACGAGAAGCAGTAAACGGGCTCCTGAAGTCAGACGACCTTGTGACTTACGGCAACAGCGAAGCGAAGAGTGGATCATGGCGAGCCCGATCGAACAATTCCAGATCAAGCCCATCATTCCTGCCATTGGATTCACCAACTCGTCCCTGTTCATGGTCGGCGCGGCGGCGCTGATCGTCGGCGGCCTGATGTTCGCGAGCCGCAAGCGCGCCGTCGTTCCCGGCCGCTCGCAATCGATCGCCGAGATGTTGCACGAATTCGTCGCCGGCACGCTGAAGGATGCGACCGGCGCGGAGGGCATGAAGTTCTTCCCGCTCGTGTTCTCGCTGTTCATGTTCGTCTTGACCGCGAACCTGCTCGGGATGATTCCCGGCTTCTTCACGGTGACGAGTCACGTCATCGTCACCTTCGCGCTCGCCCTGCTGGTGATCAGCACCATCGTGATCTACGGCTTCATGAAGCACGGCACGCATTTCCTCGGGCTGTTCGTGCCCTCCGGCGTTCCCGGCTGGCTCTTGCCCTTCATCGTGGTGATCGAGATCATCTCGTTCCTGTCCCGTCCCATTTCGCTGAGCCTGCGTCTCTTCGCCAACATGCTGGCCGGACACATCGCGCTCAAAGTTTTCGCTGGATTCGTTGTTTCGCTCCTCGCAGCGGGCGGCGCCTTCGCGTTTCTCGCTCCGCTCCCGCTTCTCATGGCGGTTGCGCTCATGGCGTTCGAATTCCTCGTCGCCTTTCTGCAGGCCTACGTCTTCACGGTGTTGACCTGCATCTACCTGAACGACGCGCTGCACCCAGGTCACTAGGTCCGCGCCGAGTTACACCCTGCCTTCCCGGCTAACACCCCTATCCAAGGAGATCACGATGGATCCGGTTGCTTTCAAATACCTCGGCGCGGGCCTTGCCTGCATCGGCATGGGCCTCGCCGCTATGGGCGTGGGCAACATCTTCGGTAACTTCCTCTCGGGCGCCCTGCGCAACCCGTCGGCTGCCGACGGTCAGTTCGCGCGCGCGTTCATCGGCGCGGCGCTCGCAGAAGGTCTCGGCATCTTCTGTCTCGTCGTCGCTCTCGTTCTGCTGTTCACCTAATTTTGAATCGGTGACCGGGAAGGCAAGGCACTTTCGTGTTTTGCCTTGAATACGGTGGCGGCGGATCTTCCGCCGTCATTCGATTTTTTCAAAGACCTCCATCCGTGACAGGATCGGCTCCATGGCTCAGGCACAAACCACGCACGCGACAACCGAGGCCCATGGGGGCGCTCACGAAGATATCGGCTTTCCGCCGCTGAAGACGGAAACCTTTGCCGGCCAGCTCGTCTGGCTCGCTATCACCTTCGTGCTGCTCTACGTCCTGCTTTCGCGGATGGTCCTGCCTCGCCTGGGCGGTATCCTCGAACACCGCCGCTCGACGATCGCCAAGGATCTCGACGACGCGGCCGCCATGAAACAAAGGGCAGAGGACGCCGGCGCCGCCTACGAGAAGGCTCTCGCCGAAGCGCGCTCCCGCGCACAAGTTCTCGCGCAGGAAACCCGCTCGAAGCTTGCGGCCGAATCGGATGCCAAGCGCAAGGTGCTCGAAGCCGATCTCGGCAAGCGCCTCGCCGAAGCCGAAGCCGTCATCGCCGCCAAGAAGACGCAGGCGATGGGCAATGTCCGCGGCATCGCCTCCGACATCTCGATTGCCATCGTCGAACGTCTGACCGGCAAGGCACCGAGTGCCCAGACGATCGAAGACGCTCTCGACAACGTGAAAGCCTGAGGAGTTTACGATGTTCGCCAGCGCAGAATTTTGGGTTGCCGTCGCGTTCTTCATCTTCTGGGGCGTGATGTTCTATTACGGCGTGCCGGGCAAGCTCGTGGAATCGCTCGACCGCCGCGGCAAGCGCATTGCCGATGAGCTTTCCGAGGCCAAGCGCCTGCGTCAGGACGCCGAGGCCCTGTTGAAGGAATTCGAGCAGAAGCGCGGCGCGGCCGAACGCGAGGCCGCCGAGATCGTTTCTCTCGCCCGCGAAGAGGCCGAACGCCTCGCCCGCGAGGCGCAGGAAAAGATCGCCGATTTCGTGAAGCGCCGCACCGCATCGGCCGAGGCGAAGATCGCCCAAGCCGAAACGCAGGCCACCGCCGAAGTGCGCGCCGCCGCGGTCGATGCCGCCGTCAAGGCCTCGGAGCGCGTTCTGCGCGACGAACTCAAAGGCCCCGCCGCCACGTCGCTCCTCGAGCGCAGCCTCGGCGACGTGCGCGCGAAACTGCAATAGAACCCGCCTCTAGGCGGTTCGCATCAAGGCCGCCCCGAGGCGGCCTTTTTCTTTTCGGGAGACGCCATGCTGGTCATTTTCGATTGCGACGGCGTGCTGGTGGATTCCGAGGCGCTTGCCTGCCAGGTCGACGCGGACGTTCTGACGTCCCTCGGCATCGCCTATACGCGCGACGAAATCATCAACCAGTTCGTGGGCGTGAGCCTGAAGGACATGATGGCGCAGATCGAGCGGGAACACGAACGAACCCTGCCGGCCGATTTCGCCGACACCTTGAACCGCACCCTGTTCGCCCGCTTCGAGCGCGAGCTGCGGCCCATCGAAGGAGTCCGCGACGCGATCCTCGCCCTCCCCCATCGCCGCTGCGTCGCCTCATCCTCGCTGCCTGAGCGCATCGCCTTCTCGCTGCGCCTGACCGGGCTCGACGACCTCTTCGAGCATGTGTTCAGCGCCAGCGAAGTACGGCGCGGAAAGCCCACGCCGGATCTGTTTCTGCATGTGGCGGAGCGGATGGGATCGAGCGCCGATGGCTGCGTCGTCATCGAGGATTCGATCGCGGGCGTGCAAGCGGCACGAGCTGCCGGCATGAAAGTCGTTGGCTTTGCGGGCGGCGGCCATTGCGGGCCGGGGCATGTCGACAGGCTGAAGGCGGCTGGTGCGCTGAGCGTCATAGACCGGATGGCGGAACTTCCGGAAACATTGCGCGCCCTCACCTCTCCCTGAGGGCGAGGTCGAGCGAAGCGAGGGTGAGGGTTTTCACCGGAAAGCGCACTCCCCTCACCCGGACCTGCGGTCCGACCTCTCCCCRCGGGAGAGGTGAAGGGTGCTGATCGTCATCGASGGATGGCGGAGCTTCCGCAGMCRTTGCCCGCCCWCACCTCTCCCTGAGGGAGAGGTCGAGCGAAGCGAGGGTGAGGGTTTTGCCTTCTCCGGAAAGCGCRCTCCCCTCACCCGGACCTCSGGTCCGACCTCTCCCCGCGGGAGAGGTGATGGGTGCAGAAATGGCCGGCACGAACCCGGCCATCACACGGTCCACGACCGTTGAAAGTTCACTCGGCCGCCTCCGCCAGCGGCGCCGGCTTTGTCCATTTGAGCACCGGAGTGCGCGCCGCGCGGGTCTCGTCGAGGCGGCGGCGGGGGGCGTGGTAGGGTGCGCCCGAGAAGCGGTCCGTCTCCCCGGCCTTCGCCGACATGGCGAGGTCGCGAAGCGCCGCGATGAACAGATCGAGCGAGGCTTTCGATTCCGATTCCGTCGGTTCGATCAGCATCGCGCCATGGACCACGAGGGGGAAATACATCGTCATCGGATGATAGCCCTCGTCGATCATCGCCTTGGCGAAATCGAGCGTGGTGACGCCGGTATCCTTGAGCCACGTGTCGTCGAACAGCACCTCGTGCATGCACGGCTTGTCGCCGAAGGGCTGCGAGAACAGATCCGACAGGCTGGCGCGGATGTAGTTGGCGTTGAGCACCGCATCCTCGGAGGCCTGCTTCATGCCGTCGGACCCGTGCGACAGCATGTAGGTCAGCGCGCGCACATACATGCCCATCTGGCCGTGAAACGCCGTCATGCGGCCGAAGGGCTGCTCGGCCGCATCCTTCGCCTCCTCGACCAGCGTTAGCACGCCGTCCTTCGCGGTGATGAACGGCACCGGCGCGAAGGGTGCGAGGCGCGCGGAGAGCACCACCGGACCCGAGCCGGGGCCGCCGCCGCCATGGGGCGTCGAGAAGGTCTTGTGCAGGTTGATGTGCATGGCGTCGATGCCGAGATCGCCGGGCCGCGCCTTGCCTACGATGGCGTTGAAATTGGCGCCGTCGCAATAGAAATACGCGCCCGCATCGTGGATCGCCTTGGCGATCTCGATGACCTGGTTTTCGAACAGACCGCAGGTATTGGGGTTCGTCAGCATAATGGCCGCCACATCGGGGCCGATCAGCTTCTTCACGTCGTCCACATGCACCCAGCCGTCGTCGCGCGCCGGCACGGGACGCACGTTGAAACCGATGAGCGCGGCGGTCGCCGGATTGGTGCCGTGCGCCGAATCGGGCACGAGCACCACGTTGCGGGTTTTTCCTTCGCCCTTCGCGTCGATGGCGGCCTTGATGGCCATCATGCCGCAAAGCTCGCCATGGGCACCGGCTTTCGGCGACAGCGCCACCGTCGTGGTGTTGGTGAGCGTCACCAGATAGCGCGACAGCTCGTCCATCACCTCGAGCGCACCGCGCACGGTGGAGATTGGCTGCAGCGGATGCACGTCGGAGAAGCCGGGTAGCCGCGCCATGCGCTCGTTGAGACGCGCATTATGCTTCATGGTGCAGGAGCCGAGCGGAAACAGGCCCGTATCGATGCCGTAATTCATCTGGCTCAGGCGCACGTAGTGGCGCATCGCCTCCGGCTCGGAGAGGCCCGGCAGGCCGATCGCATCCTTGCGCTCCATGCCGCCGAGACGGGGCGTGAACGCGTCCGGCTCGTCGAGATCGACGCCGGTGGTTTCATGATGGCCGATCTCGAAGATCAACGGCTCGATCTGCGCCAGCGCCTTGTTGCCGGTGAAGGTCGGGTGGGCGCTGGTGCCGGATTTTCCAGCCGCGGTAGGACGTCCCTGACGGTTCAGCATCACAGAACCTCCTGCAAGGCGGCAACGAAGGCCGCGCGATCATCGTCGGTGTTCACTTCGGTGGATGCGACCAGCAGCAGATTGCCGAGGCCGGCATCGGGCAGCAGGCGCGAGACGGGAACGCCCGCGAGCACGCCCTTCTCCGCAAGGCGCTCGACGATTTCCGCTGCGGGCTTGGCGAGCTTCACGGTGAATTCGTTGAAGAACGTCTTGTTCAAAACCTCGACGCCCTTCACGGCGGCAAGTCGATCGGCGAGCTTCACGGCGTTCGCATGGTTGATGCGCGCGAGGTGCTTCAGGCCCGCCTCGCCGAGCAGCGTCATGTGAATGGTGAAGGCGAGGCAGCACAGGCCCGAATTGGTGCAGATATTCGACGTGGCCTTGTCGCGGCGGATATGCTGCTCGCGAGTGGAGAGCGTCAGCACGAAGCCGCGATTGCCGTCCGCGTCCACCGTCTCGCCGCAGAGGCGACCGGGCATCTGGCGGACATATTTCGATTGCGTGGCGAAGAGACCCACATACGGACCGCCGAAATTCAGCGCGTTGCCGATCGACTGGCCCTCGCCGACCACGATATCGGCGCCCATCGCGCCGGGGGATTGCAGAAGGCCCAGCGACACGACCTCGGTGAACACCGCGATCAGCAGCGCGCCATGCTGGTGCGCCTTGTCGGCGATGGCTTTCAGGTCGCGCACATTGCCGAACACGTCCGGCGTCTGCACCACCACGCACGACACGCTGTCGTCGATGCTGGCGAGAATGTCCTCGGTGGCGCCGACATCGGGCGCCAACGCCACGACCTCGTCGCTCGCCATCTTCGACAGGGTCTTGACCACATCGACGTAATGCGGATGCAACCCGCCCGAGAGCACCGCCTTGCGCCGCTTGGTGACGCGATGCGCCATCAGCACCGCCTCCCCGGTTCCGGTGGAGCCGTCATACATGGAGGCGTTCGCCACATCCATGCCGGTGAGCGCCGCAACTTGCGTCTGGAACTCGAACAGATATTGCAGCGTGYCTTGCGCGATTTCCGGCTGGTAGGGCGTGTAGCTGGTCAGGAACTCCGAGCGCTGGATCAGGTGATCGACGGTCGCCGGGACGTGATGCTTGTAGGCGCCAGCGCCGACGAAGAACGGCACGGAGGAAGCCGGCACGTTCTTTGCCGCCATGCGCGACATGATGCGCTCGACTTCCAACTCGCCCTTGCGGCGCGGCAGATCGACCGGCGCCTTCAGCAGTGCGTGATTGGGGATGTCGGCAAACAGATCGTCGACGTGTTTGACGCCGATGCGGGCGAGCATCTCGCCACGATCAGTGTCGGTAAGGGGAAGATAGCGCATCGCCCAATGACCTCAAAAAAGTTAGTGCGAGGGAATGCCCTTCACCACGATTTCCGTGAGCACGGAATTCGCGATGAAGCATTCCTGGTGAGACAGATGATGAATTTCGGCGAGTTGCTCGTTCGTCGGAACTCGGTCGCCTGAAAATGCGATGGTCGGATCGAGGGTGATCCTCGACACGAAGAGCTTGCCGTTCGCGTTCTTCGTCATGACGCCGACAGCGTTGTCCTCGTATCGGTCGACAACGAAGCGCTTCTTGCCCGCGATGGCCAGGAAGGTCAGCATGTGGCAGCTCGAGACCGCCGCAACGAAGGCCTCTTCCGGATCGACCGCCTCGGCGCGCGACAGCGGCAACGGCACGACCGAAGGTGAGGCCGACGCCGCGACCTCGATGCCGCCATCGAAGCGCCACACATGACCACGGCTGTAGCGGCCATCGGAGAAAACCTCCCCGTTGCGCGTCCAGCTTACCGTTGCGGTGTATTCGTGCGACATGCGGCCTGCGACCTCAGGAGATCGACTTCACGAATTCTTGGTACTGTTCTTCGGTCATGAGCGCATCGAGCTCGCCTGCGTCCGCGACCTTCAGTTTCAGGAACCAGCCCCGACCGGCCGGGTCTTCGTTGACGGTGCCGGGGGTCGATTCCAGCTCGCCATTCACCGCGACCACTTCGCCCGAAACCGGCGCGTAGATTTCGCTCGCGGCCTTCACGCTCTCGACCACCGCGGCCTCGGCGCCCTTGTTGAGAACCTTGCCGACGCTCGGCAGCTCCACATAGACGACATCGCCCAGCTGCGCCTGTGCGTAGTCGGAGATCCCGATGACGGCGGTATCGCCCTCGAGGCGGATATATTCGTGATCTTTGGTGTAGCGCGTTGTCATGTTCTGGTTCCCTTGATGTTCAGCGCTTGTAGCGGTGCGGTGCGAAAGGCATGGCGGCGACTCTTGCCGGGATCGGCTTGCCGCGAACGACGAGATGAAGATCTGTTCCCACGGCCGAGACGTCCTTCGAGACGTAACCCATGGCGACGGGACCGTTGATTGTGGGGCCGAAGCCGCCCGACGTCACGATGCCGACTTCGCGGCCATCCGTCGTCGTGATGGTCGCGCCTTCGCGCGCCGGCGCCCGTCCCTCGGGCTTCAGACCCACGCGCACTCGCGATGGACCGTCCTTGATCTCGCGCTGGATGCGGGCCGCGCCCGGAAATCCGCCTTCCTCGCGGCGGCGCTTCTGGATCGACCAGATCAGGCCGGCCTCAACGGGAGACGTGGTGGTGTCGATGTCATGGCCGTAGAGGCAGAGCCCTGCTTCGAGGCGCAGGGAATCGCGTGCGCCAAGGCCGATGGCCTTGACCTCGGGATCGCCGAGAAACGCCCGCCACAAGGCCGCCGCCTTGTCGACCTTGACGGAAATTTCGTAGCCGTCTTCGCCCGTATAGCCCGAGCGCGAAACATGGCAATCGAATCCCGCCACTTTCATGGTGCGCGCGGCCATGAAGGTCATGTCGACGGCCTCCGGCGCAAGCTTCGACATCACCTCGACGGCCTTGGGGCCCTGAAGGGCCATGAGCGCGCGATCGTCGGCGCGCGTCAGCGTCACGCCCTTCGGAAGCCGTGCGCCGATATGGGCGTAATCCGCATCCTTCATGGAGGCGTTGACGACCAGCATCAGGGTTCCGGCATCGGCCTCGTTCGCGGAACGGCTCACCATGAGGTCGTCGAGAATGCAGCCGGTCTCGTCCAGAAGCTGCGAATAGCGCTGCTGTCCGGGCTTGAGGTTGAGGATATCGGCCGGAACGAGCGCCTCGAGGGCGCGCGCCACCGTCTCGTGGCTCCCATCGACGGCGGTGAGAAACGCCTGGCCCATATGCGAGACGTCGAACAGGCCGGCATGATCGCGGGTCCAGTTGTGCTCGGTCATGATTCCGGTGGGGTACTGGACCGGCATGTCGTAGCCGGCGAACGGCACCATGCGGGCGCCCAGCGCCACGTGCTCGGCGTGCAGCGGGGTCTGAAGCAGCGTCTCGTCGGCGTGGACTGGCTCGGCCATGGATTTCCCTCAAAAGGCGCGCGTTCGACGGGTCTCCGAAGACCCGCGTCTCACGCCCCCTCTGTCCCATGACCTGAGAGATTTCCCTTCGGCGCCCGGAAGCGAAAAAGGTTACGCCCTTCGGTGGGCGACGTCGCGAAACGTCACCGCTTTCCAGAGTGCCAGCTCCCCAGCGGTCCTTTTGCCTGAGCGTTTCCGGGGCGGTTGCGCCTTCGGCGCCGGGCTCGAAGCCCGGTCTCTTCCGCGGGGATCAGCGGCYGATCAACCTCTGGCGAGGAATCCGGGTTCTGTCAATCGAGCAGGCGGCCCACAGCGCCCGTACCACTTCACAATTGACGCCCCCATTCCCAAGCCCCATGCTAAAAGGCCTATTCACAGAAGGGGAGAAACGCGGCCTGATGCGGTCGGCAGCTCCTGAGATCGTTGTTCGAACTCATCATCGCTATCTGCCTGATCGCCCTCAACGGCGTCTTTGCCCTGTCTGAGCTTGCTGTCGTTTCCGCCCGCCGTCCCCGTCTCAAAGCCATGGCCCAGAAAGGCCGTCCGGGCGCCAGGATCGCCCTGAAGCTGATGGAGGATTCGGGGCGGTTTCTCTCCACCGTCCAGATCGGCATCACCCTCGTGGGCATCCTGGCCGGCGCCTTCTCGGGCGCCGCCCTCGGCGCGCGGCTGACGGTGATCCTCGCCGAAAACGGCGTTCCGCAAGGGGTGGCCGAGCCCCTTGGGTTCGGCATCGTCATCGGCCTCATCACGTTCTTTTCCATCGTGATCGGCGAATTGGTGCCCAAGCAATTCGCCCTCCGCCATCCGGAGGGCGTGGCCTGCGCGGTGGCGCCCCTGATGCTGTTGATCTCCAAGGTCGCGGCGCCGGCGATCTGGCTCCTCAATACGTCGACCCGGGTGATCTTCCGGTTGTTCGGGGGGAGCTCGGAAGGCGACAATACGGTCACTGAAGAAGAGATCAGGATGCTCGTCGGCGAGGCCGAGAGCGCGGGCGTGATCGAAGAGGAGGAGCGCCGCATGATCGGCGGCGTGCTGCGCCTCGGCGACCGGCAGGTCCGCGCCCTCATGACGCCCCGGACCAACGTGGACTGGATCGACCTTGCGGACGATGCGGACGCGATTCGAGATCTTCTCGTCACGACGCCCCATTCCCGCCTGCCCGTCAGCGAGGGCGACGCCGACAACATGATCGGCGTGGTGCAGTCACGGGAGCTGCTGGCGGCGATCCTCAGCGGCGAGACGCTGGACGTGCGCAAGTACGTGCGAGTCGCCCCCGTCATTCCCGACACGCTCTATGCCCTCGACGCCCTGTCGCTCCTGCGCGACGCCGAGGTGCCGATGGCCCTGGTCCACGACGAATACGGCCATTTCGAAGGGGTGGTGACGCCCGCGGATGCTCTGGAATCCATCGTCGGCGTGTTCCGCTCCGACGCCGAAACGCCCGAACCGGACGCCGTGCGCCGGGAGGACGGATCATGGCTCCTCGCAGGCTCCATGCCGGTGGACGAGATGGAGGAGATCATCGGGGTGTCGCTGCCCGACGGCCGGACCTACCACACGGTCGGCGGCCTGGTGATCAGCGAGTTGCAGCATCTTCCCGTGGAAGGCGAGCACGTGGACGCGTTCGGCTGGCGGTTCGAGGTGATCGACCTCGACGGTCGGCGGATCGACAAGATCCTGGCCTCTTCGCTGGTACAGCGCGCCGGGGCGGCGCCGCACCCGCATTAGCGGGATCGGTCTCCCGGCTCAGCCGCGCGTGCGACGGCGGGGCGCGGCGTTGCCGCTTCCGAGGCTCACCTCGATCTCGAAGACGCTGGCGTCCCGCGCCGGAACGACGATGCCTTCCTCGACGAACGCGAAGCTCCCCTGCGTATCGCCCGGCGGAACGACGACGTTCAGGCGGCGCGACCGGCTGGCGATCGTGGTGGATCCGCTCTTCACCAGAATATGGACCGGCACGTCATAGCGCCCCGGCGATCCGCCGACGCCGAGGAGAGCGCGGCCCTCGACCCCCACGCGCACGAGGGTGGTGCCGTCCGGACTGCCGACGCATTCCCGGGCAATCTGGCCAAGCGCGATCTGGCTGCGGAGCGCGCCGCCGTCTCCGGTCCGCCCGCCGGCGAAGGATTGCATCGAGGCACCGCCTTCGGGGATGTCGACCGACGGGCAATAGACGTCCTCGATGGAAGTCTTGGCAGGCGGCGGCACCGTCGGGCCTGCCAGCAGCAGCGCGTTGCCGAGGCTGGACCCGCCTTCTCCGGGCGCACCGCAGCCCGCAAGGGCCGATACACCGAGCACGGCCAGCGCCAAACCTGCCTTGCGGCTCAATCCACCCATGACGTCCCCCAAACCCTCTGACGAATAACGATGACCTTACGGCAGCGCGTCGAACCCGGTGGCGAAGCCGTTCAGCGAGACCGGAATTCCGATGCCTTCTTCGGGCGTCTGGAACACGATGAAGGTGGCGGTCTGGCCGGACTTCATCTGGTTGATCAGGTTGTCCTCCATCACCACTTCGGCGACGCAGCCGGTCGTCAGGCAGCGCACGAATCCGGCGCGCCCGATATCGGTCTGATCGATCTTCAGGCCAAGTCCCGACGGCAACAGGATACCAAGCGGCGCCACGATGCGCAGGAGCCGGCTTTTGCCATCCGCAGTTTTCAACACGATTATCACGAGCGTGATATTGGGCCGGTCTTCGGCCGCCACGTTCTGGACGAGAGCGCATTGCTCGCTCGTGGCGCCCGCCGGCGTCTCGCAGCGCATCTGCCAATCGCCGAACGTATTCTTGACCATTCCCTGCGCGCTGGCGCTCCCGCCCGCCATCGCGGCGGACAACCCCACCAGCGCGGCCGATGCGGCGCGAATCCATCGTGTTCTGCCCACAGGGCACCTCCGTTATCGAGCCCCGGCGGATCGACCCCCGAGGCAGCGGCTCAAAACGCCGAACCGATCCATGTTTCGACCGTTCGGACCATGGCTGGGGCGGCGATGTCAAGCTGGAGCCGCATCCCTTCGCGCCGAAATGGGCTTTTGGCCGTTATGACGCATAAATTGCGACGCTTGCACCGTTGCGCTCCTGCGCGTCCTGTGGTCATAGACGCTGGACGAAGGTGATGGCGCAGGCTGGGCACCGCTTTTTGCGCGCGCTTGTCCCGTCCGTCCCAATGGTTTCGTGGCCGATCTCGGTCACTCTATCTAGGAGCTTTGGTACACCGATGCGGATCGAGACGTCAGGACTTCGATCGGCGATCCCCCTCCTCACGGCGGCGGTCGCATTTGTGTCAGGCATCAGTGCGGCGTCGGCCGGCACTGGCGCGCCGACCCCCTGGGAAATGGGAATGCAGGGCATGGTGACCGAAGTCGGTCGCGATATGTCCAATTTCCACACTTGGCTGGTCTGGCTCATCGCAGCCATCTGCGTGTTCGTGCTGGCTCTGATCATCATCATCGCCGTGCGCTTCAACGAGGCGAAGAATCCGGTTCCCTCCAGGACGACCCACCATACGTGGCTGGAAGTGGCCTGGACCATCGTCCCGGTCCTGATCCTCATCGCCATCTCGATCCCCTCCTTCCGGCTGCTCCGCCTGCAGCTCATCATCCCGCCGGCCGACGTGGTCGTGAAGACGACCGGCTATTCCTGGTACTGGGGCTATGAATACGCAGCCGACCAGGGCGGCGGGTTCAAGTTCGATTCGAACATGGTCGACGCCAAGGACCTGAAGCCCGGCCAGCCACGCCTCCTGACCGTCGACAACGAGATGGTCGTGCCGGTGAACAAGGTCGTGAAGGTCCAGGTCACCGCGGCCGACGTGCTTCATTCCTTCACCATCCCCTCCTTCGGCATCAAGGTCGACGCCGTCCCCGGGCGCCTGAACGAAACCTGGTTCCGGGCCGAGGTGGAGGGCGTGTATCATGGCCAGTGCTCCGAGCTTTGCGGCAACGGACACCCCTACATGCCGATTACCGTCCGGGTCGTCAGCGAGCAGCAATATGCCGCTTGGCTAACCGAGGCGAAGCAGAAGTATGCTTCGCAGGACGGCTCCGCCCCGTTCAAGCTCGCCACCGCACAGTAATTCCCAAAGAAGGACCACAGAGGTCTCATCATGGCACACGCAGCTGACGCCGCTCACGCGGATCACCACGATCACGTCCCGACCTTCTGGCGCCGGTGGTTCATGTCGACGAACCACAAGGACATCGGCACGCTCTACTTCCTGTTCGGCTTCATGGCCGGCATCGTCGGCGGCGCCCTGTCGATCGCCATGCGGCTGGAACTGCAGCAGCCGGGCCTGCAATTCTTCTCGAACCCGCAATCCTTCAACGTCATCGTGACCGGCCACGGCCTCATCATGGTGTTCTTCATGGTGATGCCCACCCTGATCGGCGGGTTCGGCAACTGGTTCGTGCCCTTGATGATCGGAGCGCCCGACATGGCGTTTCCGCGGATGAACAACATCTCGTTCTGGCTGCTCGTGGCGGCCTGGGTGCTGCTGCTCTGCTCGCTGTTCGTGGAGGGCGCTCCCGGCTCGCTCGGCTTCGGCGGCGGCTGGACGGTCTATCCGCCGCTCTCGGTCACCGGCCATCCCGGCCCGGCGCTCGATTTCGGCATCCTGGCGCTCCACCTCGCGGGTGCGTCCTCGATCCTCGGCGCCATCAACTTCATCACCACCATCCTCAACATGCGCGCTCCCGGCATGACGCTGCACAAGATGCCGCTCTTCGCCTGGTCGATGCTGGTGACGGCGTTCCTGCTGCTTCTGTCGCTCCCGGTTCTCGCCGGCGCGATCACCATGCTGCTGACGGATCGCAACTTCGGCACCACCTTCTTCGATCCGTCGGGCGGTGGCGATCCGATCCTCTACCAGCACCTGTTCTGGTTCTTCGGTCACCCCGAAGTGTACATCATGATCCTGCCGGCCTTCGGCATCGTCAGCCACATCATCTCGACATTCTCCAAGAAGCCGATCTTCGGCTATCTCGGCATGGCCTACGCCATGGTGGCGATCGGCGTCGTCGGCTTCGTCGTGTGGGCTCACCACATGTTCACGGTCGGCCTGTCCCTCCAGACCCAGGCGTATTTCGTCTTTGCCACCATGGTGATCGCGGTGCCCACCGGCATCAAGATCTTCTCGTGGATCGCAACCATGTGGGGCGGCTCGATCCGCTTCACCGCCGCGATGCTGTGGGCGGTAGGTTTCGTGTTCCTGTTCACGGTCGGCGGCGTGACCGGCGTCGTGCTGGCGAATGCGGGCGTCGACCGCTACATGCACGACACCTATTACGTCGTGGCGCATTTCCACTACGTGCTGTCGCTCGGCGCCGTCTTCATCATCTTCGCCGGCATGTACTACTGGTTCCCGAAGATCACCGGCTACATGATGCCGGAATGGATCGGCAAGACGCATTTCTGGATCGCCTTCATCGGCTCCAACCTGCTGTTCTTCCCGATGCACTTCCTCGGCCTGTCGGGCATGCCGCGCCGCTATGCGGACTATCCGGATGCCTTCGCGGGCTGGAACATGGTGTCGTCGATCGGCTCCTACATCTTTGCCGTGGGCGTTCTCCTCTTCGCCTTCGGCGTCGTCTACGCCTTTAAACGCAAGGAGAAGGCGGCTGGAAATCCGTGGGGAGAGGGTGCGACCACCCTCGAATGGACCCTGCCCTCCCCGCCGCCGTTCCACCAGTTCGAGACCCTGCCGCGCATCGCCGACACGGGACACTAGCCACAATCGGACGGGCGGCATCCGCCGCCCGCTCCTTCCCGGAGGGTTTTGGGGAAAGCCCGAAATCTTCCGGCAAGGAGTTGATAGCGAGAAGCAGAGGGCCAGTTGCCCGGCCCGCTTCGAAAGATCACCATGATGACCATTGCAACCAACACAATGACCGACGATTCCCAAGAAACCCCTGCGACCGCGGGGATTTCGAAAGGAGAGGTGTCGGATTACTTCGCCCTCCTGAAACCCCGGGTGATGTTCCTTGTGGTGTTCACGGCCCTGGTCGGCATGATCGTCGTCCATCCCGACGTGAATCCGGTCGTTGCCTTCGCGTCGCTCCTGATGATCGCCATCGGCGCCGGCGGGTCCGGCTGTTTGAACATGTGGTGGGACGCGGATATCGACGCCATCATGGTCCGCACCCGCAAGCGGCCCATTCCTGCCGGCCGCATCGCCCCCGGCGAGGCGCTCGCTTTCGGCATGACCCTGTCGGTCGGTTCCGTGATCGTGCTCGGTCTGGTCAGCAACGTGCTGGCCGCCGGTCTTCTGGCCTTCACGATCTTCTTCTACGCGGTGATCTATTCCATGTGGCTCAAGCGCTCGACGCCGCAGAACATCGTCATCGGCGGCGCAGCCGGCGCTCTTCCGCCCATCGTCGCGCAGGCGGCGGTGGCAGGCCATGTGGGCTGGGAAAGCGTGATCCTCTTCGCCATCATCTTCATCTGGACGCCGCCCCATTTCTGGGCTCTTGCGCTGGTTAAATCGAGCGATTACGAGCGGGCCGGCATTCCGATGATGCCCAATGTGGCGGGTCCCGATTCGACCCGGCGGCAGATCCTTGCCTACACCGTGCTTCTCGCCCCGCTCGGCCTCGCGCCGGTGGCGTACGGTTTCGGCGGCATCGCCTACGCGATCATCGCGACCATCGGCGGCCTCGGCATGCTGGCGCTCGCCGTGCAGGTCTACCGGCTTCGGCAGGGCGAGCCGGCGATGCGGGTGGCGCAGCAGCTTTTCGCGTTCTCGATCCTCTACCTGTTCGTGCTCTTCGCGACGCTTCTGGCCGAGCATGCGCTGGGGTTCTTCCGGCCGGTTTTCGGGTGACCCGATGACGACACCATCCCCCCGTGCCCGTCTGAGCCCCGAAGAGCAGAAGCGCCGCCGCAAGCGGTCCCTCGCTCTCGCGCTGACGCTGGGCGCTCTCGTGCTTCTGTTCTACGTGGTGACGATCGCAAAGCTCGGTCCCGGCGTTCTGCAGCGTCCGATGTGAGGTGGTGATGGCAGGTCCAGGCAACATCCAACGCAGCAACCGCAAGGTCGTGGTCGCCTGCGCGGGCATGGCCCTCGGCATGATCGGCCTCGCCTACGCGTCGGTGCCGCTCTACGACCTGTTCTGCAAGGTCACCGGGTTCAACGGCACCCCGATCCAGCGGGCGGACAACGCCTCCGACGTGATCGACCGGACCATCTCGGTTCGGTTCGACGCCAACGTCGTGCCGGGCCTGAACTGGGCATTCACGCCCGAGGTGCCCGAGGTGAAGGTCAAGCTCGGCGAGACGACGACGGTTCTCTACCGCGTCATGAATCGCGGCACGAAGCCCACCACCGGCATCGCCACCTATAACGTGCAGCCGGACCTCGCCGGCTCCTATTTCTCCAAACTCGAGTGCTTCTGCTTCACCGAACAGACCCTCAAGCCGGGAGAAACCCTCGAATCCGCCGTCGTCTTCTATGTCGATCCTCGCATTGTCGAGGATTCGGACATCAAGGACATTTCCTCCATCACCCTTTCGTACACCTACTTCCCCTCCAAGGGCGGGAAGCCGGTTGCCGAAGCCCCCTCAACCGCAACCACACCGATCGTTCAATAACGGCGTGACAAGCTGGGCGGAAACGTCCTAGAGCATGTCCGGAAACTGGCAGCTCTCAAGCGATCACTCCTTCGGAGCACGGAGACGACAAGAATGGCCGAGGCCCACGCGAAACATCACGATTACCACCTTGTGGATCCGAGCCCGTGGCCGCTTATCGGTTCGATCAGCGCGTTTCTGATGGCCTCGGGATTCGTCGTCTGGTGGAAGGGCATGGCGATTGCCGGCACGCATCCGGGCGCGTTCATCTTCGGCGCAGGCATCATCGGCGTGTTGTTCACCATGTTCAGCTGGTGGAGCGACGTGATCGCCGAGGCCAATAGCGGCGAATTCCACTCCCGCGTCGTCCAGCTTCACCACCGCTACGGCATGATGCTGTTCATCGCCTCCGAGGTGATGTTCTTTGTGGCGTGGTTCTGGGCCTATTTCGACGCCGCCCTCTATCCCAACGACCCGATGCAATATGCGCGGGTCGAGACACTCGGCGGCGTCTGGCCGCCCAAGGGCATCGAGACCTTCGATCCCTGGCACCTGCCGCTGCTCAACACCCTCATCCTGCTGACCTCCGGCACCACCGTCACCTGGGCGCACCACGCGCTGCTCGAGGGCGACCGCAAGGGCGTCAAGGTCGGCCTGTGGCTCACCATCATCCTGGGCCTCGTGTTCAGCTGCGTCCAGGCGATCGAGTACAGCCACGCCGGTTTCGGCTTCAAGGGCAACATCTACGGCGCCACCTTCTTCATGGCGACGGGCTTCCACGGCGCGCACGTGATCATCGGCACGATCTTCCTGATCGTCTGCCTGCTGCGCACCTATCGGGGCGATTTCACGCCACGGCAGCATCTCGGCTTCGAGTTCGCCGCCTGGTACTGGCATTTCGTGGACGTGGTCTGGCTGTTCCTGTTCGCCGCCATCTACGTGTGGGGCTACGGTGGGCCGGTCGCCGGCGGGCACTAGGCGCCCTTTCATCACGAGCATTCGGGGGGCGGCGACAAGCCGCCCTTCTCATTTGCAGATTGCCGTTTATGTGAAGCGTGAATCTCGCGCTTTCGTGTCGGCGCCGGATGTCTTCGTTGCTGAGCTTTCGCGGCCCCCGGTTCGGCGGCCGCCAAGTCTCCGGAGTTCCAAACACGTGCCCCATGATCGTTCCGCGGCTGCGCCGATCCTCACCGGTCTCAAGGGGCTGTGCCCCCGCTGCGGGAAAGGCCACGTCTTCACCGGCTTCCTGACGCTGCGGCCGAATTGCGAGGTCTGCGGTCTCGATCTCTCCTTCGCGGATACCGGCGACGGCCCGGCCTTCTTCGTCATGTCGATCGTCGGCATCTCGGTGGTCGGCCTCGCCCTCTKGGTGGAATTCACCTATGAGCCGCCGATCTGGCTTCACATGGTCATGTGGTTCGCCCTCACGGGAATTCTCAGTCTGGCCCTCGTGCGGCCCCTCAAGGGCGTCCTCACGGCGCTGCAATACCACCACAAGGCCGAAGAAGGCCGTTTCGAGAAGTGACCGTTCCCGTGTCCCGCTGGCGCTCCCTGATCGTCCCGTCGATGGCCGCGCTCGTTGCGCTGGCGATCCTCATCGGACTTGGAACCTGGCAGCTTCAGCGCAAGGCCTGGAAGGAAGACCTCGTCACCCGCATCGAGGCCCGCGCCTACGGGGAGGCCGGCGAAATCGTGCCGYCGGCCGGCTGGGGCGCCTGGAACCAGGCGGAGGACGAGTTCCGCAAGGTCCGAATTCGGGGCACCTTCCTCCACCAGTTCGAAACCCCGGTCTATGGGCTGGCGCCGGGCCAGCGCGGATCGCCCCTGCAGGGCTATTTCCTGATGACGCCGTTGCGAATGGACAACGGCGCCATCGTAATGGTCAATCGCGGCATCGTCCCGACCGCGCTTCGCGAACCCGCCGCGCGGCCGGAGAGCCAACCGGCCGGCCTCGTGACGGTGATGGGCCTCGTGCGCGCGCCCCAGGAGCGCAATTCCTTCACGCCRAACGACGATCCCGCGCGCAAGGAATGGTTCACGCTCGATCCCCAGGCGATCGGCCGTGCGAACGGGCTGGAGCGCGTTGCTCCCTTTTATGTGGCGGCGGATGCGACGCCCGGTCCCGGCGGATGGCCCAAGGGTGGCCAGACCGATCTCACCCTTCCCAACAACCACCTGCAGTATGCGTTCACGTGGTTCGGGATCGCCCTCACGCTCATCGGCGTCTACGGGGCATTCGCGTGGCGCAAGCTGAGACGCCCGGAATCGCTAGAGCTGGAACAGGGCGAAAAAGCCGAAACCTAGGATCACCAACCCGGCGCTGACGATCTTCGCCACGTGGAGATAATTCAGGAGATTGGCCGATCGGGCCTGGTCTTCGGCCCGCTCCGCCCTGGACATCGCCTGGCGCGCCCGGAACTGCTCCGCATAGAGCGACGTGGTCATGTTTCCGCTCRTCGCGCCGTCTTTTTCGATTTCGATCCGCTGAGCCATGACGCCGATCAGCAGCCCGAGGATTCCGAGACCGAGAAAGCCCACGAGGGCAAACATCACGGCCGTCAGAAGCGCCAGGCTTCCGATGAGAAAGGGCAGAAGGATCCAGTCGAGCCGTGTCATCTTCATGGGATTTCTCCCTGCCGTCCGGACCCACCTTGGGCCGCCTCCACGCCGAGGGCAACTCCCATGCCGGCCTCTCCGGCCTTCCGTTTGCGATCCGTCGCCCTTAGCGCTTGTCCTCTCCGGCCCCGGCTCATAATGTCCRCCAAATTTCAGGAGATCTGACGTGCTCCATGTCTCGACCCGGGGCGAAGCCCCCGCGCTCGGTTTCGCCGATGCCCTCCTCGCCGGTCTGGCGCGGGACGGCGGCCTCTACCTGCCCGAGAGCTGGCCTGTTCTGTCCACGGAGACGATCCGGGGTTTTTCCGGCAAGTCCTATGCGGATGTGGCGAAAGCGGTGCTGGCGCCCCTCGTGGACGGCGACATTCCCGAGGCGGACTTGAACCGGATGATCGACGAGGCCTATGCGGGCTTCCGTCATCCGGCGACCTGCCCTCTCGTCCAACTCGACGACAACCTGTTCGTCCTGGAGCTTTTCCACGGTCCGACGCTCGCCTTCAAGGACGTGGCGATGCAGCTTCTCGGGCGGCTGATGGATTACGTGTTGCGGGCGCGAGGAACGCGCGCCACCATCGTCGGTGCGACCTCGGGCGATACCGGGAGCGCCGCGGTCGAAGCCTTCCGGGGCCTCGATCAGGTCGATATCTTCATCCTCTATCCGCATGGCCGCGTCTCGGACGTGCAGCGGCGTCAGATGACCACGGTGGCATCGCCGAACGTGCACGCGCTCGCCATCGAGGGCACGTTCGACGATTGCCAATCGATGGTGAAGGGCATGTTCAATCACGCCCGCTTTCGCGACGACCTGCACCTGTCGGGCGTCAATTCCATCAACTGGGCCCGGATCGCCGCGCAGGTGGTGTATTACTTCACCGCCGCCGTCGCTCTCGGGGCGCCCGACCGGCGCATCTCGTTCTCGGTCCCGACGGGCAATTTCGGCGATATCCTGGCGGGCTTTGTCGCCAAGCGCATGGGCCTCCCGATCGAGCGGCTGATGATCGGCACCAACGCCAACGACATCCTGGCCCGGACGCTGGCAACCGGAACTTACGAAATCAAGGGCGTCCAGCCCACCGACTCGCCTTCCATGGACATCCAGATCTCGTCCAATTTCGAGCGGCTGCTATTCGAGGCTTACGATCGGGATGCCGGCGCGGTGCGGGCTGCGATGGGGAGCCTCGCGCAATCGAAATCCTTCACACTCAAGGACGGGCCCTTGGGCCGGATCCGCGATGAATTTTCCGCTCTGGCGGTCAATGAGGCTGCCGTCGCCGGCGAAATGGCCGAGACGTGGCGGGAAACCGGCTATGTGCTCGATCCGCACAGCGCCGTGGGCACGAAGGCGGCTCGCGCCCTTCTGGAACGTCAACCGGGCGTCCCCGTCGTCGCTCTTTCCACGGCCCATCCGGCGAAATTCCCCGACGCGGTCGAGCGCGCGACGGGCCTGCGCCCCGCGCTCCCGCCGCACATGGCCGATCTCATGACGCGACCCGAGACCTTCACCGTGCTGCCGCACGACCAGACAACCGTCGAAACCTTCATTCGGGACCGCGCCCGGGCCGCATCGGGCATCGCCGCATGAGCGAGACCCTCGTCCAGGCCGGGCGCATCGAGATCACGCAGCTCGCCAACGGCCTCACGGTCGCCACCGAGCGCATGCCCGAAATCGCCACCGCGACGCTCGGAGTGTGGGTCGGAACCGGTTCGCGTCACGAGCAGGCCCACGAGCATGGGCTTTCGCATCTCATCGAACACATGGCGTTCAAGGGTACGTCGCGCCGCTCGGCCCGGCAGATCGCCGAGGACATCGAGAATGTGGGCGGCGACATCAACGCCGCCACCAGCGTCGAATATACGAGTTACACGGCCAGGGTGCTGGGCGAGAACGTGGATCTGGCCCTCGACGTGCTCGGCGACATCCTGATCCATTCGGTTTTCGACGCGGCGGAGCTTGCCCGCGAAAAGGGCGTCATCCTGCAGGAATACGCCGCCGTCGAAGATACGCCGGACGACCTCGTCTACGACGCCTTCATGGAATCCGCCTACGCGCGCCAGCCGATCGGTCGTCCCATCCTCGGCACGCCCGACACCATCAAGGCCTTCGACGAGGCCACCATCCGGGCGTTCCTCGCCCGCGAATACATCCCCGCCAAGATGGTGATCGCGGCGGCGGGCGACGTGGAGCATGCGCGGATCGTCGATTCGGCCGAGCGGCATTTCGGCGCCATGCCGGCGGTGCCCGAGCGGGAGCCGGAGCCGGGCCGCTATACGGGCGGCGAGCGGCGCATTTCCCGCAAGCTCGAACAGGCCAATATCGTCCTCGGCCTGCCCGGCCTCTCCTTTAAAGACCCCGGCTATTACGGCGCGCATCTGTTCGCCCATATCCTCGGCGGAGGCCTGACGTCGCGCCTCTGGCACGAGGTGCGCGAGACCCGGGGGCTCGCCTATTCGATCGACGCTTTCCACTGGCCCTTCTCGGATTGCGGCCTTTTCGGAATCGGCGCCGGTACCGCGGGCTCGGACGTTGCCGAACTGATGAAGGTGACGCTGGAATGCATGCGCGAGGCCGCCGACAACGTCACCGACGTCGAGATGGTCCGCGCCAAGGCGCAGATGAAGGTCGCCCTGCTCACGGCGCTCGAGACGCCGGGCGGACGAACCGAGCGTATCGCCCGCCAGCGCCTGTCCTGGGGGCGGCTGGTCCCCAGTGAGGAAATCGTCGCAAAGGTTGATGCCCTAACGGCAGAGCAGGTGCATGGCGCCGGCCGCTCGCTCCTGTCGGGCGCACCCACGATCGCCGCCATCGGCCCCATCAAGGGCCTGCCGTCGCTGGACAGGCTCGCGGCGGAGCTGCTTGCGTGACGGGGCAGAGAGCCGGTGGGTCCGGAGGGTAGCGTCCTCAATCCCGCCGCAAACGAGAGCCATTGCCTCCTGCCCAAGCCCGACACCCTGTCCTGCGGACAAGTCGGGCCACCTGTCGAGATCGCCTTGCCCTCAAGCCTCCTGACCGATACCAATCCCCTTCCATCCTTGCGGCTCGGACGAAAGACGGAAGCGTTGCGGATCGTTTCTTTCGCCATCACCTTGTTTGTCGCGGCCCTGATGTGGCTCGCCCTGCCCGGCATCGGACAGGCTGTGGAATCCGTGCGGGTCGATCCCGCCACCAAGGCCATCGACCTTGCGCCCATGGTGGAGCGCTACCGGTCGGACGGCGACGAGATCCGCATCTCCACGGCGCCCGGGCGCGACGGCATCGTCCGCCGGATCGCCGTGAAGGCCCGTGAATCCGGCACCCGGCCCGACTGGATCGTCTTCGCGCTTACCAACGATACCGACGAGCAGGTCGATCGCCTCCTCGTGGCTCCCCATTTCCGCCTCACCGGCTCCGGCGTCGTCTGGCCCGATCTCGGGTCCACGCGCATCGAGGCCATCACGGCGAGCCAGGGCATCCGGCCGGAGAGGGACGACAGCCCGGACGCGGATATCTTCCTGATCACGCTCGATCCCGGCACGACCGTGACGTTCGTGGCCGAGCTTCGCTCCGCCGAACTGCCGCAATTACAGCTCTGGAACGCGGATGCCTACAAGGACCGGGTCAACGGCCTGACGCTCTACAAGGGCATCATCATCGGCATCGCGGGTCTTCTGGCGCTGTTCCTCACCATCGTGTTCGTGGTGAAGGGTGCGCTGATCTTCCCCGCCGCCGCCGCCCTCGCCTGGGCGGTTCTCGCCTATGCGTGCATCGATTTCGGGTTCTTCCAGCGCATCTTCCCCATCACCGAGAAGGCCGAGCAGGTCTATCGCGCCGGCGCCGAGGCGGTGCTCGCCGCGACCCTCCTGGTGTTCCTGTTCGCCTATCTCAACCTCAATCGCTGGCATGTGCGCTACAGCCACGTGACGGCGTTCTGGCTCGTATTTCTCGGAGCTCTCGTCGGGCTCGCGGTGATCGATCCGCCGGTCGCGTCCGGTGTGGCGCGAATCTCCATCGCGGCGGTGGCAGGCATCGGCTTCATCCTCGTGCTTCATCTCGCGACCCATGGCTACGATCGCGCCATCATGCTGGTGCCGACCTGGCTCCTGCTGATCGCCTGGGTGACGGCAGCGACGTTCACGGTCACGGGTCAGCTTCTCTCCGATCTCGTGCCGCCGGCCCTCATCGGCGGGCTGGTGCTGATCGTCATGCTCATCGGTTTCACGGTGATGCAGCACGCCTTCGCGGGCGGCGCCTTCGCGCCCGGCCAGAGCAACGAGACGGAACGGCGGGCCCTCGCGTCCTCCGGCGCGGGCGATGTCGTGTTCGACTGGGACGTCACCTCCGACAAGATCTATGTGAGCCCGGAAGTGGAGCATCAGCTCGGCCTCCGGCGCGGCGCGCTCGAGGGCGCGGCCTCCGACTGGCTCGACCTGATCCATCCCTTCGACAAGGATCGCTACCGCGCGTCGCTCGACGCCGTGATCGAGCAGCGTCGCGGGCGTCTGTCGCAGGATTTCCGACTGCGGGGATCGTCAGGCGCTCACCATTGGTTCCGCCTCAAGGCCCGGCCGGTCATCGGCACGGATGGCGAGGTCATCCGCGTGGTCGGCACCCTGTCCGACGTGACGGATGCCAAGACCGCCGAGGAGCGGCTGCTGCACGATGCAGTTCACGACAACCTGACGAGCCTTCCGAACCGCCAGCTCTTCTACGACCGTCTCGAAGCGGCGCTGACTTTCGCGAGCCAGGATGATTCCTTAAGGCCGACGGTGCTCGTGGTCGATATCGACCAGTTCAAGACGACCAACGACGCGGTCGGGTATGCGGCGGGCGATTCGATCCTGCTGACCCTGTCGCGCCGCCTCAGCCGCCTTCTGCGACCGCAGGATACGCTGGCGCGCGTTTCCGGCGACGAATTCGCCATCGTGCTTCTGTCCGAACGCGAACCCGACCGGATCATCGCTTTCGCCGACATGGTGCGGCGCGCGGTGACGACGCCGATCACCTATGCGGAGCGCGAGATCTTCCTCACCGCCTCCATCGGCCTTTCGCTGCACGACCCGCAGATCGCCGCGCGGCGCGAGGAAGTCCTGCGCAATTCCGAAATCGCCATGACCCACGCGAAGCGGCATGGGGGCGATCGCATCGAGGTGTTCCGGCCCAACATGCGCTCCGATCGCAGCGACCACGCCACGATGGAAAACGATCTCCGGCAGGCGCTCGACCGCAACGAGATCAGGGTTCTGTTCAAGCCGATCGTACGCCTGGAGGATCGCACCATCGCGGGCTTCGAATCGATGCTCCGCTGGGACCATCCCCGTCTCGGTCGCGTGGGACCCGAAGATTTCATGGCGATCGCAGAGGAATCCGGCCTCATCGTCAATCTCGGCTTCTTCCTGCTCGAACAGACCGCGCGGGAATTGGCGGCATGGCAGAGCGCGCTGGAAGTGGAGCCGCCGATCTTTGCCAGCGTGAACATGTCGAGCCATCACCTGCTCCGCCACGACCTTCTGCAGGACGTAAAGGCCGTCATCGCCCGCACCGGCGTGCTTCCGGGTTCCCTGAAGCTCGAGATGAACGAAAGCCTGGTGATGGAGAATCCCGAATATTCGGCGCAGATCCTGAGCCGCCTGCGCGATCTCGGCGCCGGGTTGTCGCTGGATGATTTCGGCACGGGCTACTCGGCCCTGTCCTACCTGCTGCGGTTCCCCTTCGACACGATCAAGATCGACGAATCCTTCGTGCGCCAGATGGCCGACAACAAGCCCGTGATCCTGCGCTCCATCATCAAGATGGCGCACGAACTCGGCATGGAAACGGTGGCCGAGGGCGCCGAGACGGAATCGGAAGCAATCGAGCTCTACCAGCTGGGCTGCGAATACGCGCAAGGCCCGGTCTTCGGCGAGCCCATGTCGATGTTGCAGGCACGCCAACTCGTCGGGGCGGCGCCCGAAGCGGCCTGATCTTCGACATCAGGCGTGGCCGGCATCCATGGACAGCATCGCGGGCTCCACGCCCAGGCGCCGGAGCGCCTCGTCGTAGCGCGCATCCACCGGGGTCCCGAACAACAAGTCCGCGTCCGCCGGGCAATTCAGCCAGCCATTCGCCTGAATCTCATGCTCGAGCTGCCCGGCGGACCAGCCTGCATAGCCGAGCGCCAGGATCGCGTCCTTCGGGCCTTCGCCGCGCGCCAGCGCGCGCAGGATATCGATGGTGGCGGTCAGGCACACGTCGTCGTCGATGGGCAGCGTGGATTGGGCCATGTGAAAATCGGGCGAGTGCAGGACGAGTCCCCGGGTGGTCTCGACGGGACCGCCGATGAGCACTTCCATGGAGACAAGCGACGGCGGAAGCCGGATGCGGTCCGCCTCCGGGATGATTTCGAGCTGCACCAGAAGGTCCGGCAAGTTCACGTCCGGCGCGGGGCGCGTCAGCACGATACCCATGGCGCCCTCGGCCGAATGAGCGCAGAGATAAATGACCGACCGGGCGAAGCGCTCATCCTCCATGCCGGGCATCGCCAGCAGGAGTTGGCCATCGAGATAGCCCGGAAAAATTTCGGACGGGGTCGGCGGAAAGCTCATCTTTCGGGTTCCTGTCAGGATGGCCCTGCGCCCACATCACGGGATCGTGGATGGCTTTGGCCGTCATAAACCTCGTATGGGGAAGCCTCACAGATCGTCATGGGTTCCATGGTATTTCGCATCCGCTTCTTTTCGACGCTTTTTTGCCTCGCGCTCGGCCTTTTTCCCGTCGCGGGACACAGTCAGGAATCGCAAGGCTGGGTGCAAGGCCTCCATTCGCGCGCCCGGCTTATTTCGGGCGACCGCAAGGGCGCGGAGTGGCTCGCGGGCTTCGAGATCGCGCTCGACCCCGGATTCAAGACCTATTGGCGCAGCCCCGGCGACAGCGGTTTGCCACCCCGCTTCGACTGGTCGGGTTCCGTCAACGTGAAGGCGGTGGATATCCGCTGGCCGGCCCCGACGCGCTCGGAGGATGCGACCGGCGTTTCGTTCGTCTATCACGACGCCGTGCTTCTGCCGGTTCTGGTCGAAGCCGCCGACCCGGAAAAACCGGTCAGGCTGGCGCTGCATGTCGAATACGGCATCTGCAAGGATATCTGCATTCCGGCGAGCGCCGACCTTTCGCAGGTGCTGGGCACGCCCCCGTCGCAACAAGCCGCGATCGAGGCCGTGCTGCGGACCAAGGTCCCACGGCAACAGGAAATCGGCGCGAAGGCCGAGCCTTCCATTCTCAGCGTGGAGCCGGGCGCCAGGGACGTGGCGGGATTCACGGCCCATCTGAAGGCGCCAGCTGGGAGCGCCCCGACCCTTTTCGCCGAAGGTCCCGATGGCTGGTATTTCTCGACCTCCGAGCCCGATGCCCAGAACCGCGTCGCGGTGAAACTGGAAGAAAAGCCCGCGGACGCGACCGGACCCGTTTCCCTGAGGCTCACCGTCGTGGCGGGAGAAAAGTCGGCCGAGAGCACGGTGAGGCTCGACGCCAACGGGAAGCCACGCTAGGACACCCCCAGTTCATGGTCACCCTTGGAGAATAGCCGATGACGATTCAGGTCGGAGAAAGCCTGCCGCAAGTCACTTTCCGCATCATGACGGCGGACGGGCCGGTTGCGAAGACCACCGACGATCTGTTCAAGGGCCGCAATGTCGTCCTCGTCGCGGTTCCCGGCGCCTTCACGCCGACCTGCCACCGCAACCACCTGCCGGGCTATGTGGAAAACCTGCAGGCCATCAAGGCGAAGGGCGTCGACGCCATCCTGGTGACGGCCGTGAACGACGTGTTCGTCATGGATGCCTGGTCGAAAGCCGCGGGCGCCGACGGCATCGAGTTCATCTCCGACGGCAACGGCGATTTCGCCCGCGCGATCGGCCTCAGCATGGACGGGTCGGGCTTTGGTCTCGGCACGCGCTCCCAGCGCTATTCCATGGTGGTGGAGAACGGCGTCGTGAAGTCGCTGAACGTCGAGGACGCTCCGGCAAAGGCCCAGATCTCGGGCGCCGAGAACCTGCTCAAGCACCTCTGAGCGCGCCTGCGCACAGCCGTCGCTAGCGCGATGCGAGCGGCGGCTTTGCTGCCTTCTTGAACGGCTGCATGGCGGCGACCGCGAGTTGGTCGACGCGGATATTGGTCTCATCGGTGGCGTGGCCCTTGACCCAGTGCCACACCACCTGATGGCTCGCTGCCGCCTGTTCGAGATCGCGCCAAAGATCTTCGTTCTTCACCGGCTTGTTGTCGGACGTGCGCCAGCCGCGACGCTTCCAGTTGGCCAGCCACGACGTGATGCCCTGACGCACATATTGCGAGTCCGTGTAGATATCGACGGCGCAGTCTCTCGTCAGCGATTTCAGCCCTTCGATGGCGGCGCGCAATTCCATGCGGTTGTTGGTGGTGTGCTCCTCGCCGCCCGAAATTTCCTTCTCGCTTCCCTTGAACGACAGGATCGCGGCCCAGCCGCCGGGGCCCGGATTTCCCGAGCAGGCGCCGTCCGTGTAGATTTTCACACGCTCGGGCGTGGTCATTTCAGGAGCCCGTATTCGCTGGCGTTTCGCGCCTGCCGATGGAAGTTGAGCTTGCGGTCGTATTCGAGCGGATCCTTCGGCTTCACCAGAGCGCCGGGCGGAACGTTCAGCCAATCGACGAGGCGCGTCAGCATGAAGCGCATGGCCGAGCCGCGGCAAAGCACCGGCAATGCGTCGATCTCGGATGCATCGAGCGGGCGCACCGCCTGGTAGCCGCCGAGAAGATTGCGGCCCTTGGTAAGGTTGAACGAACCGTCCTGTTCGAAGCACCAGGCATTGAGGCAGATCGCGACGTCGTAGGCGAACGCATCGGTGCAGGCGAAATAGAAATCGATCAGGCCCGATACCTCACGGCCGATGAAGAAGACGTTATCGGTGAAGAGATCGGCGTGGATGATTCCGCTCGGCAGGTTCGCGGGCCAATCCCTCCGCAGCGCGACGAGCTCCCGCCGCGTCCTGTCCGCAAGTCCCCCCGACACGCGGTCCGCCTGCGACTCGGCTTGCGCGAACAGCGGCTGCCAGCCGCTCACCGACAGGGAATTCGGCCGCGTCATCGGAAAGTCGCGCCCGTCGAGATGGAGCTGTGCCAGCGCCGACCCAAGCGCGGCGCAATGTTGCGCGGTGGGCCTGCGTACCGCGATGCCGTCCAGAAACGTGAACACGGCGGCGGGTCGTCCCGACAACCGGCCCAGCGTCTGCCCGTCGCGGTTCTTCAGCGGCAGCGGGCAATTCAGGCCCTTGGCGGCGAGGTGCTGCATGAGACCGAGAAAGAACGGCAGATCGCTCTCGTTCACCCGCTTCTCGTAGAGGGTGAGGATGTAGGAGCCCGCCGTGGTGTGGAGATAGTAATTGGTGTTCTCGACGCCTTCGGCGATGCCCTTGTAGGACAGCAATTCGCCGATGTCGTAGCCTGCGAGGAACGCGAACAGTTCCTCGTCCAGGACCTCCGTGTAGACCGCCATCGCCTATTCCGCTGCCTGCTCGCGCAATTCGCGCGGGAGCGGAAAAAACACGCTCTCATCCGCCGTGGAGACGCTCTCGACCGACACCTCGAAGCGCGTCGCGAAGGCATCGATGATTTCCTCGACCAGAACCTCCGGCGCGGACGCGCCCGCGGTAATGCCGAGGCTTCTGATATCGCCGAACAGGGACCAGTCGATATCGTCCGCCCGCAGCAGGAGCCGCACCAGCGCGCAGCCCTCCCGCTCGGCGACCTCGAGCAGACGCTGCGAGTTGGAGGAATTCGGCGAACCGACCACGATCATCGCATCGACCAGCGGGGCGACGCGCTTGACGGCGCCCTGGCGGTTCGTGGTGGCGTAGCAGATGTCTTCCTTGTGCGGCCCGACGATCGTCGGATAGCGCGCCTTCAGCGCCGCCACCATCTCGCTCGTATCGTCGACCGACAGGGTCGTCTGGGTGACGAACGACAGGTTGTTCTCGTCGACGGGTTTCAGCGCCGCGATATCCGCGACCGTCTCCAGAAGCGTCGTGGCGCCTGCCGGCAGCTGGCCCATGGTGCCGACGACCTCCGGGTGGCCGGCATGTCCGATGAGCAGGATGTGCCGCCCGCGCTTGTGATGCGCGAGCGCTTCGCGGTGAACCTTGGTGACCAGCGGACAGGTGGCGTCGATGGCGAAGAGCCGCCGCGCCAGAGCCGCCTCCGGCACGGATTTCGGGACCCCGTGGGCCGAGAAGATGACCGGGGCGTCTCCATCCGGCACTTCGTCCAGCTCGCGAACGAAAACCGCCCCCTTCCGGCGCAGGTTCTCGACCACGTACTTGTTGTGAACGATCTCATGGCGGACATAGACCGGCGCGCCATGGAGCGCCAAGGCCCGCTCGACCGCATCGATGGCGCGCACGACGCCCGCGCAGAACCCGCGCGGGGCGCAAAGCAGGATGTCGAGAGGCGGCTTGGTCATGATGGGGCGATGTGGCGAGACGGACCCCTTCCTGTCAAGCGGGTCGCGGCATATTAAGAGCCGTTGACGCTAGGCAAGAAACGCTCGCACTCAACCCCGAGTCACCCTAGAAAGGTCGGCATTAGTTCTCTTCTTGCGAAAAAATGATGGCGGATCCAGCCTCTCATGTCAGCTTCCTGCCGCCCATCCTGACGTTCTGCGGCGCGGCCGTGGTGGCGGTTCCGCTCTTTCGTCTGCTCGGCCTCAGCGCGGTGCTGGGATACCTCGCCGCAGGGGTGGTGATCGGTCCCTCGGGCCTTGGTCTGGTGGGAGAACCAGAGACGATCGCCACCGTGGCGGAGCTCGGCGTCGTGCTGCTGCTCTTCATCATCGGGCTTGAGCTGAAGCTGAGCCATTTGTGGTCCTTGAAGCGGGACATATTCGGGTTGGGGCTGCTGCAGGTGGTGGTGACCGCCCTTTGCCTCGGCGCGTGCGCGTCGCTGATCGGTTTCTCCACCAACGCCTCGATCGTTACCGGCATGGCCCTCGCCCTCTCCTCCACCGCCATCGGCCTGCAGACGCTGGACGAGCGGAACGACCTTCAGGCCCCCTACGGTCAGCGTTCCTTCGCGGTGCTCCTGTTCCAGGATCTCTCGGTGGTGCCGATCCTCGCCATCCTGCCGCTCCTTGCCACCGGCGCGGCCACGCTGGAAAGCGGATCGATGGTCGACCGCCTCGTCCATCTCGGAACCGCCATAGGCGCCATTTTCGCTGTGGTGCTGATCGGCCGTTACGGGCTGAACCCGTTCTTTCGCGTGCTCGCCCGCAGCGGCGCGCGCGAGGTCATGACCGCGTCGGCGCTGCTGGTCGTGCTCGGCGCGGCGCTCCTGTTGCAGGAAGTCGGCCTTTCGATGGCCATGGGCGCCTTTCTCGCCGGGCTTTTGCTGGCGGAATCGAATTTCCGGCACCAGCTCGAAGCCGATATCGAACCGTTTCGCGGAATCCTGCTCGGCCTGTTCTTCATGAGCGTCGGCATGTCGATCGACCTGTCACTGTTGCGGCAGCAATGGCTGGTGCTGCTCCTCGCGGCCCCCGCGGTGGTCGTCGTGAAGTCGCTCATCGTCGTTCTCGTGTCGAAAATTTTCGGTGCGAGCACCCGCGATGCGATCCGCTCCGGCGCGCTGCTGTCGCCCGCCGGTGAATTCGCCTTCGTGCTGCTTCCCGTCGCCCTCGGGCTGGGATTGCTGCGGACGCCCGAAGCACAGTTGGTGGCGGCGCTTGCGGCCATCACCATGCTGCTCGGTCCCATCACCGCCACGCTGCTGGAGAAAATGCTGCAACGGGCATTCGTCGCACAGCCGGAAACCGGCGCGATGCCCGGCCAGCATGCCGAATTGTCGAGCCGCGTGCTGGTCATCGGCTTCGGGCGGTTCGGCCAGATCGTCAATCAGGTCCTGCTCACGCAAGGCATCGACGCCACCGTGATCGACAACGACGTGGAGCGCATTCGCGATGCGGGACGTTTCGGACTCCAGGTCTATTACGGCGACGGAACCCGTCTCGACGTTTTGCGGGCGGCCGGCGCCGAAAAGGCCGAGATGATCTGCGTCTGCACCGATCATGCGGAAACGACCGACAAGATCGTCGACATCATTCACGAGAACTTCGCCAACGCCCGAAGCTTCGTGCGCGCCTATGACCGCATCCACGCCGTCTCGCTGCTGAACATGGATGTGGATTATCAGGTTCGCGAAGTGTTCGAATCCTCCATCTCGTTCGGCCGCGTCGCGCTGGAAGAGCTCGGCATCGATCCCGAAACCGCCAGTGCCACCGCCAATGACGTGCGCAAGCGCGATACCGCCCGCCTGATGCTGCAGAAGGCGGGCGACGCGATGGACGGCGCGGAGCTGGTGGCCGGCGCGAAAATTTCTCCTGAGCCGCTGGTGGCGCCAGCGGCGAAGGCCCGGGGCCTCAATGCCGAGACACGGGACATTCTGGGCGAGGGGTCGTTCTGATGGACCGGCCGAGCGGACGGATTTTGCCGGCGGGGGATTCACCGCCGCCGCGCTTCGTCGTCGGATCGACCATGCGGCACGTGCTCGTCATGACAGGCACGGGCGCGGCCGGTCTGATCGCCATCTTCCTCGTCGATCTCGTGTCGCTCCTCTACATCTCGTGGCTCAATTCCCCGAGCCTGACCGCCGGCGTCGGCATTGCCACGGTGGTGATGTTTCTCACCGTCTCGATCAATGTGGGGCTGATGATCCCCATCGGCGCGCTCGTCTCGCGGGCGCTCGGCGCCCGGGACCGGGAGAGGGCATGCGAACTCGCATCGTCCGGCCTCGTCCTGATGTTTCTCGTGGCGACGGCGCTCAGCTTTATCCTGCTGCCATTCCTGCCGCAGATTCTGACGCTGCTCGGCGCCTCCGGCCAGACCCATCAAGTCGCCAAGGAGTTCCTGTGGATCGCTCTGCCGACGAATGGCGTCATGGCTGTCGGCATGGGCCTTTCGACCGTCCTTCGTGCAGCGGGCGACGCCCGTCGCAGCATGTACGCCACCCTCTCGGTCGCCATCGTGACGGTCGCGCTCGATCCGGTGCTGATCTTCGGCCTGGGCCTGAAGGCCAACGGCGCCGCCATCACCATCGGCATTGCGCGGTTGGCTTACGTCTATGTGAGCTACCGCTACGTGATCCGGAACCACGACCTGCTGAGGCGGCCGAGCGTGCCGGCACTGCTGCGGGATGCACGGCCGTTTTTCGCCATCGCCATTCCGGCGATCCTGACCAACATCGCGGCCCCGGCCGCGAATGCGTTCTTCACCAGCATCATGGCGCGCTTCGGCGACGAGGCGATCGCGGCCTCGGCGATCATCGACCGCGTGACGCCGGTGGCGTTCGGCGGCCTTTTCGCCCTCGCGGGGGCGATCGGGCCCGTCATGGGACAGAACTGGGGGGCGCGCCATTTCGACCGGGTGCGGCAGACGCTCCGGGACTCGCTCCTGTTCATGACCGTCTACGTCGTGGTGGTCTGGCTCGCGCTCTACCTGCTTCGGGCCCCCCTCACCCTGGCCTTCAACGCGCCCCCGCTGACCACGGAGATCGTGCAGTTCTTCTGCCAGATCAGCGGGTTCATCTGGTTTTTCATCGGGCTGGTCTTCGTCGCCAACGCGTCGTTCAACAACCTCGGGTTCCCCTTGTTGTCGACCTTCTTCAATTGGGGCCGCGCCACCCTGGGGATGATCCCGTTCGCCTATATGGGCGCCGAAATGGCCGGGCCGAAGGGTGCGCTGGTGGGCATCGGGGCCGGCTCCGTGGCTTTCGGGATCGGCGCGGCCTTCACTTCCTTCTGGACAGTCAGGCGGTTGGAGCGCCAAGCTGCGGTAGCACTCTAGGGCGGGCACGGGAGGAGTCGGCGATGTTCAACTGGTTCGACCTCATGCGGCAGGCACAGGAGAGCGTCGGTACCACGATGCTGGCCAAGCAATTTCACCTCGATCCCCATCAGACCCAGGCGACCCTGGCGGCCTTCCTTCCTGCTTTCGCCATGGGCATGCAGCACGCCATGGGCACCAAGCCCGCCGACGCCATGGTGCAGAACCTGTTCGGAGGCGCCTACCAGAATCTCTGGCTCAACGCCGCCCAGGCCTTCACGCCCGGTGCCCAGCGGAACGGGGAGCAGATTCTCGATCGGATCTTCGGCTCCGATGAGACGAGCCGGCGCGTGGCGCAGCAAGCTGCCGAGATTTCCGGCGTCAATGCGGAGGTGATGCGGCAGATGATGCCGGTGCTCGCCGGCATCTACGCAGGCGGCTTCTACCATTGGATGTCGGGCCAGACACGCGCCATGAACAAGGCCGGTGAGCCCGCCCCACAGCCGGCGCCCGTGCCCGACTTCGCCGAATCCTGGGCCCGCATGTATGCGGCATGGACAGGCCAGTCACCCGCCGCCCCCAAGCCGGAGCCGGAGCCCACCGCGACCCCGTTCGAGACGATGATGGCGGGCTTTCTCCCGTCTTCACCGGACAACGAGAAACCGCAGCCCACCGAAAAGGCGCGCCGTGACAAGAAAGCAGCGCCAAACAAGCCTCCCGCCTGGGAGGACATGATGGAGAAAGGTCGGGATATGCAGGAGCAATATCTCGCCTCTCTCCAATCCATCTTCCAGGAAGCCGAGAAGACGACCGCCAAGAAGCGCTGATTCAGGCGGGGTAACCGAGGGACGTGTCGAGCGGGACCGCCGGACGAACGGCGTCGGGCGCCCTCACCTTCTGCGAGCGCGCCGATGGCTCATCCCATCGAACCAGGAATACCGCGCGATCGCGGAAAAACGGCTCCGCGAGTGCTCCCTCGACTTCGCTGCGCGTCAGGCCGAGATCGCTGAGCATCCGATCATCGAATTCGGCGAGGTTGCGGATTTCGCGGCGGTGCCGCCAGCGGGTGACCACGCTGCCGAGCGCAGCGCCGGTTGCCGACGCGAGCCGCCGAAACGGGGCCACGATCGAGGCAGGCAGAAGCGTATGGGCGAGGGCGATCATCGCAGGTCTCCAGAACATCTAGGGAAAGACGCGGCAAGCCGACCGACTTGCCGGCGTCTGAAAAAATATAACATCGGTCGTTTCATCACTTGAAGTGATTGTTTGAGATGGCTAACATTCACGTCATTGATGAGGATTCAAGGCGATGCACCTTCTCGATATCGATCAGTTGCGCACATTCGTGGCGATAGCCGACACCGGCTCGTTTACCCGCGCGGCGGATGTGGTTCACAAGACCCAGAGCGCCGTCTCCATGCAGATGAAGCGGCTGGAGGAGCGGCTCGGACGACCGATTTTCGAACGCGACGGGCGCCTCTCGAGGCTCACCGACGAGGGGGAACGCCTGCTCGACTATGCGCGGCGCATCGTGCGCCTCAACACCGAATGCATGGCGTCGTTCAACGACAACGAGCTGATCGGGCGCGTGCGGCTCGGATTGCCGGACGATTATGCCGACCGGTATCTCCCCGAGATCCTGGCGCGGTTTTCACGCTCCAATCCCAAGGCCGAAGTCACGGTCATGTGCGAGCCCACGCACAACCTCATCGAGCGGGTGCAGCACGGCGACATCGACCTGGCGATCATCACCCACGTGGACCGGCGAGGTCCTTCGGAGATCGTGCGGATCGAGCAGCTGCTATGGGTGACCTCGGCGCGCCACGCGGTCCATGAGGAAAGCCCCATCCCGCTGGCGCTCGGACGCCCGAACTGCGACTGGCGTCACTCGGCCACCGAGGCGCTCGAAGGCGCGGACCGCCGCTTCCGCATCCTTTACGTGGCGTGGCACTCGACCGCCGTCGGAGCGGCCGTGCTGGCGGGGCTCGCGGTGTCGGTGTTGCCCGAAAGCGCCGTGCGGCCCGGCATGCGGATCCTCGGCCCGTCCGACGGTTTCCCCGCACTGCCCTCGTGCAAGATCGGCCTGCTCCGCGCCCGCGGTGGAGAAAATCCTCTGGCGGATGCGTTGGGGTTTCACATCAAGCAATCGCTCGACAACCTCGGCGCGACCCGGCCGCTGCTGGCGCCGGCGGCCGAATGATCACGCCTTGGCGGTGGGGCGGCGCATTACCAGCACGTTGCCGATGATCGCGAACACCACGCCGATCGCGGCGAGCGGCGTCCACACATAGCCTTCGACGGCGGTCGACACGGCAAGCGCCACGATGGGGAAAAGCACCGTCGTGTATCCCGCCCGTGCCGGGCCGAGACGACGCAATAGCGTGAGGTAGGAGGCGAATGCCAGCACCGAAGCGCCGACGGCGAGGTAGATGAGCGATCCCACATACGTGAAGGTCGGCTCGATGATGAAGGCATTCCCGCGCATCACGTTGATGAGAAGAAGCAGGAATGACCCATAGGTCATCGCCCAGGCATTCGCGGAGAGAAGGGGCACACCCCGGCGCTGGACAGAGGTCGAGATCATGTTGCCGGCGCAGAAGAACAGAGTGCCAAGCACGCAAAGGCCGAGCCCCCAAAGCGCGCCGGCGTTGAAACCCGCGCCGTTGATCTCCGGCCAGAACAAAAGCCCGAGCCCACCGACGCCCAGGACCGCTCCCGCGGCGACGCGCATCTCGACCCCCTGCCGGAACAGGACGATTCCCAGCACCATGTTGAAGATCGACGCAAGGGAGAACACGACGGACAAGAGGCCGGAGGGCACCGTAAGGCCGCCGTAGTAAAAGCAGAGGAAGTTGAATGAGAACAGGCAGCAGCCGACGCCGAAGAACCGCAAGTGATCGGCCAACGGAAAGCGGACCTGCCGGCCCGAGAACGCCACCCAGCCCCACATGCAGAAGACGGCGAGCAGAAAGCGCCAGAACACCGACATCTCGGGCGCCACGACGCCGAGCTGCGCATGGATGGCGATCCAGCTCACGCCCCACAGGAAGACCGTCGCGATGTAGAGGCCGAGGGTCGTGCCGTCCATGGCAGGACTCACAATGCCGCTCCCTGGTCCGGGGACCGGGGGGTGTGCTCGGATGGGGTGAACGGCGTGTGACATGGATCGTCCCGGTATTGAACTCTGTTTCAATACAAAACGTCACCCATCACTTCAAATGATGAATTGTCATTGGTCACGCGTCAGGAGTTGATGGAAGAGGCAAAACCCAGTTCAGGTGCTCCGGGCGACCGACTGGCTGCGGCGTGGACGTTTGGCCGGCGACAGGACCACCACCTTCGTCCCCACGTCGATGCGGCCATAGAGGTGCATCGCGTCCTGGTTAATCATGCGGATGCACCCGGACGAAACGCTTTTGCCGATGGTCCAGGGCTCGAAGGTGCCATGGATGCGGAAGAGCGTGTCGCGATTGTCCTTCCAGAGGTAGAGTGCCCTCGCGCCCAGCGGGTTGCCGGGGCCGCCCCGCATGCCGATGCCGCTCTGCAATTCGCTCATCTGCCGGAGCAGTTCCGGCTGGCGGGCGAACATCTCCTTGGGCGGATACCAATCGGGCCAGACCTGTTTGTCGCCGACGGACGCGACGCCCGACCAGCCGAATCCCGACCGCCCGACGCCGACGCCGTAGCGGATCGCCGAGCCGCCATCTCCGACGAGATAGAGATAATGCGCCGCGGGATCGACCACGACCGTCCCGGGGGCTTCCGCGGTGTCGTACGCCACCCTGGCCCTCAAAAAGGCGGGATCGATCTGCGACAGGTTGATCGCCGGGACGGGGTAGAGATCGTCGACGGCGGCGTACATGGCGTCGAGGTCCGGACGAAAAGTTAGCGGCTGGGCGAGGGATTTCGGCACGCGCAACGCCGCATAAGCGACGGGCGTCGCGAGACCCAGCATAAAAACGCGGCGGCTGAGATCGTGCATGTCCAGGCTCCCATTCTCTCCGGTCTCATTTAGGATTCGAAACCGGCGCGACCAGTCCGCGGTAACGGTTGCCGCGGCATTCGCC
>NZ_JBFUHH010000021.1:0-50082 GCF_056402495.1 Microvirga sp. P4_A5
CGCTAAAATCGCCTCCCGCAACACTATCCACTGTATAGCCGGAGAGCAGACGAGGTTTCGAGAACGCGCTACATCTGCGTAACGTTCAGTAACGAAGTGGAAACGCAGATGCCTCCCGAATTGGACCTCGACCTCATCGGCGCCCTGACCGGTTTTTCCGTCGGCACCCTCGACGGTCGCGACGCCATGATGGTGATCGAGATCGCAGCCAATGCCGAGGATTTCGCACAAGGCATCCGCCATAAGATGCCGGTTGCGATGACACCCGAACGCGCCCGGGAGCTCGGCGAAGCCCTGCTGATGGCCGCGGCCGCGGCCATCATGGGGGATGCCCCCTCCTACGCCGTCAACTAGGAGCCGGGGCCAACTAGACCGGCAATCCGGTATAGTTTTCCGCAAGAGATTGCGCGGCCGGGCGGGAGGCCGCGAGATACTCGAACTCGCTGCGTTGAATCCGCCGACCGAAATCGTCCGTGTCAGGGAACGTGTGCAGGATGGACGTCATCCACCACGAGAAGCGTTCCGCTTTCCAGACCCGCGCCAGGGCGCGCGCCGAATAGACATCGATGCCGGCGTTCGAGCGCTCTGCGTAATGCTCCACTAGGCCGTCCGCCAGATATCGCACGTCGCTCATGGCCAGATTCAGCCCCTTGGCGCCCGTGGGAGGAACGATGTGGGCCGCGTCTCCGGCAAGGAACAGACGGCCGAACCGCATGGGCTCGGCGACGAAGCTTCTGAGCGGCGCGATGGATTTCTCGATGGATGGGCCTGTCACGAGCTTCTCGGCGGTTTCCCCGTCCAGACGAATGCGGATTTCGTCCCAGAACCGGTCGTCCGACCAGCTCTCTACCATCTCGCCTGCGGCGCATTGCAGGTAGTAGCGGCTGCGCGTGAGCGATCGCATCGAGCATAGTGCGAAGCCCCGGCTGTGATGGGCATAGATCAACTCGGGGGCTACTGGAGGCCGGTCCACGAGAATGCCGAGCCAGCCGAACGGATAGACGCGTTCGAAGGTCCGAATCGAATTTCCCGGAATGCTCTGTCGCGACACACCATGGTAGCCGTCGCAGCCAGCGATGAAATCGCACGCGATTTCATGCGTGGTCCCGTCTTTCACGTACCGAACCTTCGGACTCTCGCCGTCGAAATCATGAAGCGACACCTCGTCCGCCCCATAGATGGTTTTCCCTCCCGACGCGTCACGCGCATCCATGAGATCGTGGGTGACCTCGGTCTGCCCGTAGACCATCACATGTCGGTCGATGAGCTCGCGAAAATCGAATCGGTGACGGTCGCCGTCGAAGCAAAACTCGATTCCGTCATGGACCAGACCTTCGGCATGCATGCGGGCGCCTATTCCGGCGCGATCGAGCAGCTCGACACTGCCTTGTTCGAGCACGCCCGCGCGAATGCGACCGAGCACATAATCGCGCGTGCGGCGTTCAAGGATGACGGTTTCAATTCCCTGATTTTCAAGGAGCCGACCAAGCAGGAGGCCGGCGGGTCCGCTTCCGATGATCGCGACTTGAACACGCATCCGGCCCTCCCCTAAATCACATCGGCGAACGCATGTGACCGATTCCAACAGCTTGACGGATGGTGTCACCCGAAAACAGCGTCACGACTTTCGCGATCATGCTCAAGCTCACGCTGAAGCGACGAATTGCGCACCCGCGATCAGCGCTTTCGCCTTCTGCAACCCGGCGGCGGCGGCGATCGCCATTTGCGGAAGCACCATCCACTCGAGTGTCCACGCAGCACCCGACCGTTCGTTCTCGTGCACCTGCGCCTGATGAAGCGTGCCGAGAAGGCCCGCGTTGAACCGTGCGAGCGCCACGAGAACTTCCGCGTCGACGGGATTGGATTTATGCGCCATGGCGGACGAGCCTCCCCCCGAGGGCAGACGTAGGGAGCCGATTTCGTTCTGCGTCATCAAGGCGATGTCCTGACCGATCTTTCCGAGCGTTCCCGACTGGAGCGACAGATAGGATGCGAACTCCGCCACGCGATCGCGCTCTGCGTGCCAGGCGGGCGCCGGCGCCAGATCGAGCAGCCGCGCCATCTCCCTCGCCACCGCATCGCCCTTGTCGCCAAACTCGGCGCGCGTGCCGACGGGACCACCGAGTTGAACGACCAGCAGGTTCGGCGCCAGCGCGAGCAACCTCTTCCGATGGCGGATGAGCGGCGCGGTCCAGGTTTCGACCTTACCGGCTGCGGTGAACGGCAAAGCCCGCTGCATGCGCGTATGCGCCATCAACGGAATGTCGCCGTCGCGCGCGCTCAAATTCTGCAAGGCGCCAACGAGAGCATCGAGTCGATTCAGCAGGATCCCGACAACGTCTGCCAGGCGCAGCATGAGGCCGGTATCGACGATGTCCTGGCTTGTCGCACCCCAATGGACATATTGGCCGAAAGACTCGCCTGCCGCCTGTCGCAATTGCCTGACGAGGGCCGGCACCACGACCCCGTCGCGGGCGAGCCCCTCCGCCAGGGCCTGCCAATCCGGCCGAAAATTCTCACAGGTTTTGCGAATGGCATCCGCCGCGGCCTGCGGCAGGATGCCGGCTTGGCGCCCGGCCTCGGCGAGGGCGGCCTCCACGCGGAGCATGGCCGCCAATTCCGCCTCGTTCGAAAAACACGCCGCGACCTCCGCGTCGCCGACGAGGGCCTGAAGAAGAGGAGTTGTGGAATGCGTCTTCATGCCGAAGCCTAAACCGCCTCGAGAGCGATGGAAATGCCCTGCCCCACGCCGACGCACATGGTGGCGAGCGCCCGCTTCTTGCCCGTGAGTTTGAGTTCCAGCGCCGCCGTTCCGACGATGCGCGCGCCCGACATGCCGAGCGGGTGGCCGAGCGCGATGGCGCCGCCATTGGGATTCACGTGCGGCGCGTCCTCGGCGATCCCCAGTTCGCGCAACACGGCGATGCCCTGGCTCGCAAACGCTTCGTTGAGTTCCACGACATCGAAATCAATAGGGCGCAGGCCAAGCCGCGCGCAGAGTTTCTGGGTCGCGGGCACGGGCCCGAGGCCCATGATGCGCGGTGCGACACCGGCCGCCGCGCCACCGAGGATCCGCGCGAGCGGCTCGAGCCCATAGGCCTTTGCCGCCTCGCCCGACGCGACGATAAGCGCCGCCGCGCCGTCATTGACGCCGGACGCATTTCCGGCGGTCACGGTGCCATCCCGACGGAACGGCGTCGGCAATCTCGCCAACATCTCCAGTGTGGTCTCGCCACGCGGGTGTTCGTCCATCGCAACGACGATGGAATCGCCCTTGCGCTGCCTGATAGTCACCGGAACGATCTCCTGCGCGAGCCGTCCGTTTCGTTGGGCGATGCCGGCCTTTTGTTGCGAGCGACAAGCGAACGCGTCCTGGTCGTCACGCCCAATGCGAAAATCTTCAGCGACGTTCTCGCCGGTCTCGGGCATGGAATCGACGCCGTATTGCTGTTTCATCAGCGGATTGACGAACCGCCAGCCGATCGTCGTATCGAAAATCTCGGTATTACGCGAAAAGGCGGTCTCGGCTTTCGGCATGACGAAAGGCGCCCGCGACATCGATTCGACGCCACCCGCGACGATGAGATCCGCGTCGCCGGAACGGATGGCCCGCGCGGCGGCGATCACCGCATCCATGCCGGAACCGCACAGTCGGTTGATCGTCGTTCCGGAAACCAATTCCGGCAATCCTGCGAGCAGCAGCGACATGCGGGCAACGTTGCGATTGTCCTCGCCGGCCTGATTGGCACAGCCGAACACGACATCGTCGACAGCCGCGAAGTCGATTGAAGGGAAGCGCTCCATCAAAGCCCGCAGGGGAATGGCTGCGAGATCGTCGGGCCGGACACTCGCCAATGCGCCGCCATAACGGCCGATGGGCGTCCGGACATAGGCGCAGATGAAAGCGTCCCGCATCGTCACGCTCCGCTTTTGCCATGCGCATGATCGGTGCGCGCCTGCAACTCACGCAATGTCGTCAATTCCAGCACGCTGGGCGGAGGCGTCTCCTGAACGTCTTCGGCGAAACGGACCCTCCAGCCACATGTCTCCTGCACCTGCTCGCGCGTCACGCCCGGATGCATCGAGACGACGGTGAATTCCTTCGTCTCCGGGGCCGGTTTCCAGAGCGCCAGATCGGTGATGAGGAGCGTCGGCCCCTGCGTGTCGATGCCGAGCCGCCGGCGATGATCACCGCCTTCGCCGTGTCCGAACGAGGTGTAGAAGTCGATCTTCTGCACCATACCACGCGTCGATTGCTTCATGGTGATGAAGACCTGCTTGCAGGATGTGGCGATCTCGGGCGCACCGCCGCCGCCTGGCAGACGGACCTTGGGACGATGATAGTCGCCGATGACCGTGGTGTTGATGTTGCCGAAACGGTCGAGCTGGGCTGCGCCCAGGAAACCGACCGATATGCGCCCGCCCTGCAGCCAATAGCGAAACATCTCCGGAACCGGTACGGTGGTGACCGCCGTCTCGCACAACTCGCCATCGCCGATGGAGAGCGGCAGAACGCTCGGCGCGGTGCCGATCGTGCCGCTCTCATAGATCAACGTGATGCCGGGGGCGTGGGTGAGGCGCGCCACGTTGCAGGCCGCCGAGGGCGCCCCGATGCCGACGAAACAAACGTCGTCGTTCGACAAGGCGCGCGCGGCCGCGATGGTCATCATCTCGTTGGGGGTGATGCCGGAAACCTCGGTCATGGTCACAGCCCTTTCACGCGCGCGGCGAAGACGTCAGGCGTGGCCTCCAGCACGTTATCGCGCATCCAGCGCGCGAACAGATCACGGTCTGCCGAAATCCGGTCCCATTCCAGATAGCCTCCGTTGTCGCGCTGATAATATCCGTGCGCATAGGACGGATGCGCGCCGCCGGGAACCTCGACGATCGACGTGACGGTCCAATGCGGCAACACGCAAAGGTTCGGGTGCAGCCCGTCGAAATCCTCGACGATCTCCTCCACCGTCACGACCGCGCGTTTCGCCGCCAGCACCGCCTCCTTCTGCACGCCGATGATCCCTTCGATCAGGACGTCGCCGCGCCGGTTGGCTTTCTGCGCATGGATGAACGCCACGTCCGGCCGATGGGCCGGCACCGCCGCCAGCTCCTCGCCGGTGAACGGGCACATAATGCTCTTGATCGTCTGATTGACGTCCTTCAGCCCCGCGCCGCGATAGCCGCGAAACACCGCGCATGGCAGCCCGGCGGCGCCCGCCTCATAGGCATTGGCCATGGCCGCGTGCGAATGCTCCACCGTCTCGATCGGCCGGGGCCACGCATTCTCGATGGCATCGCGCATCCGTCTGAGCAGACCCACGCCGGGATTGCCCGCGTAGGAGAACACCACCTTCTTCGCCAAACCCATGCCGATCATCTGATCGTAGATGATGTCCGGCGTCATGCGGATCAACGTGAGATCGCGTCGTCCTTGCCGGATCGCCTCATGCGCCGCCGCGTGCGGAATGAGATGGGTGAACCCTTCGAAAGCGACGATGTCGCCGTCCTTGAGATTGTCGGCGACAGCATCGTGAAGGCTCTGGAAGCGGGCCATGGAACTCTTTCGTCGATCAGATGTCGAAGAAGACGGTTTCGTTTTCGCCCTGAAGGCGAATGTCGAAACCGTAGGTGACGATCCCGTTCTCGGTGGTGCGCGGCGCGATCAGGGTCGGAACCCGGATCTTGTGCTCGATCCGCGCCAGGACCGGGCACTCGGCATTGGCCTTCTCCTCGTCGCCGAAATACATCCGCGTGTGGAGCCCGGTGTTGATGCCGCGCGACACGATCCAGAATGTCACGTGGGGCGCCATCAAGCGCCCGTCGCGATAGGGCACGCGCCCCGGCTTGACGGTCTCGAAACGATACTCGCCGGTCACCGCATCGAGCGGAATGCGCCCCCAACCCGTGAAGTCCGGATCGGCCCGTCCGCGCTTTTCCTGCGGGGAATTGTAAAGGCCTGCCGCATCCGCCTGCCAGATTTCAATGAGCGCGTCCTTCAGCGGCGTGCCGCTGCCGTCGATGACGCGTCCCTTCAGGACGATACGCTCGCCTTTCGTGTCCGGCCCGACCAATGCATGGCCGAGATCGGTCTCATACACGCCGGCGATGTCGACCCAGTTGGGATTGGTGCCGATATGCACATAAGGGCCTGCCGTCTGCGACGGCGATTCCTTGAGACGTCCGAGTTTCTGGACCATCAATTTCCCTCCGGCCGATTTTCGAACATCGTCGAGCGTCGTCCGCGCAGCACGATGTCGAATTTGTAGGCAAGCGAATCCATCGGCAGCGCCGCCTCACGGTCGAGGGCTGCCACCAGTTGCTCGATCGCCGCCTTGTCGGGAATGGTGCGCACGATCGGGCATTGCCAGATCATGGGATCGCCCTCGAAATACATCTGCGTGACGAGGCGCTGCGCGAAAGCGTGGCCGAAAACCGAGAAATGGATGTGGGCGGGCCGCCAGTCGTTGACACCGTTCGGCCACGGATAGGGTCCGGGCTTGATGGTGCGGAACGAGTAGCCCCCTTGCGAATCCGTAATCGTCCGCCCGCAACCGCCGAAATTCGGGTCGAGCGGCGCGAGATAGGTTTCCTTCTTGTGGCGATAGCGCCCGCCCGCATTGGCCTGCCAGAATTCGAGCAGCGCGCCGGGAACCGGCCGGGCGTTCTCGTCCAGCACGCGGCCATACACGATGATCCGCTGCCCGATGGCGTCGCCATCCTTCGCGTAGTTGCGGATCAGATCATTGTCGAGCGGACTGAGGATCGAGTGGCCGAAGACGGGCCCGGTCGTTTCCGAGATGGTGTTATCGAGCGAGAGCAATGGATAGCGTGGCGCGCGCAGCACCGATGTCTTGTAATCCGGCGTGAAGGCGGGCGGATGCCAGCCGCGGTCGCGCTGGAAATAGGATCCCTCATCTGACATGCGACGCTCCCTGTTTGGTCCCCGCTTCGGACGCATCCAATTCCATCTCGGCAAGCACTTTCTTGACAATCTTGAAGGCATGGTTGGCGGCCGGCACGCCGGCATAGACGGCGACATGCATCAGCGCCTCGCGGATATCGTCCTTCGTCGCCCCCGTATTGGCGGTTGCGCGCACGTGCATCGCCACTTCCTCGTCCTGTCCCAAGGCAGCGAGAAGCGCGATGGTCACGATGGAGCGCTCGCGAAGCGTCAAATTCGGCCGCGACCAGACGGAACCCCAGGCGCCCTCGGTGATGAAGGTCTGGAAGTCCGCGTCGAGCTCCGTGATCTGCGCGCTCGCGCGGTTCACATGGGCATCGCCCAACACCTTTCGCCGGACCGCCATGCCGGTTTTGTAGCGTTCGCTGCGATGGCTGTCAGACATGCCGGACCTCCCGCAAATGCCGTCCGATGAGCTCCGCCGTTTCATCCGGCCGCTCGATGCAAGGGATATGCCCCGCCCCGTCGATGATCTCGAAACGGGCGCCGGGAATGAGATCGGCGGTCTGCCGCACGAGATCGGGCGGGGTCGAGCCATCCTGATCGCCGACAAGACAGAGGGTCGGCGCGGCGATACGCGCGGCGTCTCCCGTGAGATCCGCATCGCGGATGGTCGCGCAGGTCGCCACATAACCGCGCGCCGGCGTGCGAACGAGCATGTTGCGCCAGCCTGCCCATTCATCCGGCTGAGCGCTGCGGAAGGCCGGCGTGAACCAGCGTTGCATCACGCTATCGGCGATGGCGTCRATCCCCGAAGCTTCGACGGCGGCGATCCGCTCCGCCCAGTTCTCCCGCGTGCCGATCCTCGCCGCGGTGTCGCAGAGAACCAGAGCCCGCACGCGCGCGGGAGCCTTGACGGCGATGCGCTGGGCGATCATGCCGCCGACGGAAAGACCGACGAGCGCGGCCTGCGCGATATCGAGATGGTCGAGCAGTGCCAGAAGATCATCCGCGTGATCGTCGATGGTGTAAGGCCCCGCCGGCGCATCGGACAGGCCGTGGCCGCGTTTGTCGTAGAGCATGATACGATAACGATCCGCAAGAAGCGGCACGACCGCCTGCCAGATCCGGAAATCGCTGCCGAGGGAATTGGCGAACACGATGACCGGCGCGTTTTCGCGTCCGAGGATCTGGTGATGGACGACGATGTCGTTTGCGCGCGTGAATGCCATGATCAATCTCAATGCAAGGTGCCGACACCGATATAGCGCTCTATGAGACCATCGTCTGAGCGCAAGGCTTCGCTCGTGCCCGTCCAGACGACCCTGCCCCGCTCCAGGATCAGCACCTTCTGGGCAAAGTCGAGAGCCGCCTCCAGACGCTGTTCTACCAGCAGGATGGTCATATCGCCGCTGGATGCAAGGCGGGTGAACGCCACCATGAGCTCGTCGCAGATGACCGGCGCCAAGCCCTCCAGCGGCTCGTCGAGCAGGAGAAGCGTCGGCCGTCCGAGAATGGCGCGCGCCGTCGCCAGCATCTGCTGCTCGCCGCCCGACAATTGCCAACCGAGATTGCGCCGCCGCTCGCCGAGGCGCGGAAACATCTCGTAGGCCTCCCGGATGACGTCGCGGGGCCGATCCTTGATGCCCGCGAGGAGGTTTTCCTCGACCGTGAGCGACCGGAAGATGTCCCGCGTTTGCGGCACCAGCCCGACACCGCGCCGCGCGCGTTCCGAGCCCCGCTGGCTCGCGATATCCTCGCCGTTCAGCGCGATCGCGCCGGCATAGTGCCGGGTCAGCCCCATGATGCTCGACAGGAGCGTGGTCTTGCCCATGCCGTTCCGGCCGAGGATGCAGAGCCGTTCGCCCGCTCCCACCGACAGGGACAGATCCTCGATGACGAGTGTCGGACCGTAGCCGGCGCTGAGGCCGCGAAGGTCAAGCGTGCTTGCGGGCATCGGCATAACTTCCCAGATAGGCTTCGCGGACCTTGATGTTCGCTGCGACTTCCGACGGCACGCCCTCGAAGATGATCTCGCCCGCGGCGAGAACGACTACGTGTTTGGCAAACCGGAAGACGAGATCCATGTCGTGCTCGATCATCAAGACGGCGAGGCTCGGCGGGAGCCGTTCGAGCGCCTGTTCGATGCGCGGCGTTTCGCTCTGGGGCACGCCGGCGGCCGGTTCGTCGAGAAGCAGCACCTTGGGCTTGAGCGCCAGCGCGAGCGCGATCTCGAGAAGGCGCTGCTGGCCATAGGCGATCTCGCCCACCTTGCGCCGCGCCACCTCCATCAATCCCAGCGCGCCAAGCAGGCTTTCCACCTCGCCGGCTGTGGCCGAGTCGCGGAAACGGCTGAGAATGCGCGACGCCCTGCCTTCGCGCTGAAGCACCGTCAGGGTCACATGCTCCTCTGGCGTCATGTCGGAAAACAGGCGCGTGACCTGGAATGTTCGCACCAGGCCCTTGCGCACGCGCCTAACCGAGCCTTCCCGCGTCACGTCCTCGCCGCCGAGGCGGATCGTGCCGGCATCCGGTCGGAGCTGGCCGGTGACGAGATTGACAAAGGTCGTCTTGCCGGCGCCATTCGGTCCGATCAGAGCGACCCGCGCGCCTTCCTGCATGGCCAGCGAAATATCGCGGCTGACGGTCAGGCCACCGAACGCCTTGGACAGGTTGTCGACCTGAAACTCCGTCATGACCGATGGCTCCACAGCCTGTCGAACAACCCGCTGACGCCCCGCGGCGCCGCGATGACGACCGCGATGAGAAGCGCGCCCACCATGGTCAGCCAATGAAACGGATTGATGGCCGACACGATATGTTCGAAACCCATGAAGATGATGGTGCCGACGATCGCTCCATAGAGCGTGCCGATGCCCCCGAGCACGAGCATCACCAGCGCGTTCGCGGACAGTTCGAAGCTGACGCTGTCGAGCCCGACCACCTGTGTCGAGATAGCGGCGAGCGCACCCCCCATCCCGGCGATGAAGCCTGAAATCACGAACATCTTGAGGAGGTTCGGTGCCACGAAGGCGCCCATGGCGCGGATCCGGATGGGGTCTTCCTTGATGCCCCGGCACAACATGCCGAATGGCGACGAAACGACGAATTTCAGCGCGACGAAGACGCCCACCAGCAGCGCTACGCCCAGCAGATAGGCGGTGCGCCCCCAGAGGTCGAACTCGAAGACGCCGAAAAGCGGTCCGACGACGAGCCCTGCCAGGCCGTCGCTGCCGCCCGTGTAGGTCGACGCCTTGTTGGCAGCCTCGTGAAAGAGCTGGACGATGGCGATGGAGAGCACGAGTTGCGCGAGGCCATGGGCGCGCAGCATCACGATTCCCATGAGCAACCCCGCCACCGATCCGGCGATGGCGCCAATCCCGATGAGCGACAACGGTTCGGTCACGCCGTTCACGCAGGCGATGCCGGCCGCATAGGCGCCCGCGCCGAACAAAGCCGCCTGGCCGAGCGTTGCGACGCCGCAATAGCCGACCACCAGATCGAGCGAAAGCGTCAGCAGGGCGAGCGCGATCAGCCGCGTGAGAAGCGCGAGACTGTCCGGAAACGCGAAATAACCCACAATGCCGAGAGCTGCGATCGCCAGGGCGCCCATCGCATCTCGCGCGAGACGTCCGCGCATCGCGGGCAGCGCCCGTAGAGCCTCGCTGGTTAGCACCGCCCGCATCCTATTGCGCCTTTCCAAGAAGGCCGCGCGGAAAGACCCACACGATGGCAATGACGGCGGCGTAGAAGAAGAAATTGCCGAATTCCGGCATGAGGTACCGGCCTGTCGTGTCAACCGCGCCAAGGACCAGGCATGCGATCAGCGCGCCGGGGATCGAGCCCGCGCCTCCCACGGACACGACGACCAGAAAGGTCACCATGTAGCGGAGCGCGTAATAGGGCTCGATTGGCAGGAATTCCGCACCCACCACGCCGCCGAAGGCCGCAAGCCCCATCGCGATGGCAAAGCTGATCGTGTAGACGACCTGCGTGCGGATGCCGAGCGCCTCGGAGATCGACGCGTTGTCGACCGTCGCCCGCAGCCTGATGCCGAATGCCGTCCGCTCGATCAGAAACCACAGCCCAAACGCAACGACCGCGCCGCACGCCACCACGAAAAGCCGATGCGCCGCGACCGAGCGAAAGCCGAGATCGATGGGCTGCGACAACGCTTCCGGCAGCGGGATCGTCTTCAAGGTCGGGCCAAAGAAATAGTTCGTGATGCCGATGACGCAGAAGGTGATGCCGATCGTCATCAGCACCTGGGTCAATTGCGGCGAACCGTAGATGCGGCGGTACAGCAACCGCTCCAGCGGGATCGAGACTGCGACGGTTCCGGCCATCGCCAACAGGATCGCCGCCACGTAGCCGAGGCCGAGATCGCGCACCGCGTAGGACGCGATATAGCCGGCGATCATCGCAAAAGCCCCGTGCGCGAGGTTCACCACCCGCATCAGCCCCATCGTCAGCGACAGGCCGATGCAGATGATGAACAGCGCCATTCCGTAGGCGAGCGCATCGATGGCGATGCTGAAGACGGTCTGCATTCGAAATGTCCCGCGCGGCCGCAGCGAAAGTCAGGCGAAGGAGCGCAGGCGAGCGCCCCGTCCCCTGCAGAAGATCTGCCGCTCAGGGTGCGACAAATCCCGGATCCTTCTGGTTTGCGAAGGTCTGTATTTCTTTGTTGTAGCCCTTGCCCTGCGCATCCTTGGCCACTTCGCGCAGATAGATGTTCTGGGTCATGTGGCGACTTTCCGGATCTATGCTGACCGGGCCGCGCGGGCTCGTCCAGGTCAATCCCTTGACGGAAGCGACCGCCTTCTCGGAATCCTGCTTGCCGTCGGTTGCCTCGATCATCTTGTAGATCACGTACATGCCGTCATAGGCGCCGACCGCCGGGAAGGAGAGCTGTTCCGGCGAGCCGATCGCCTTGGCGGCCGCCTCGACGAATTTCTTGTTCTCCGGGCTGTCGTGCGACACTGCGTAATGGAACGAGGTCAAAAGGCCGAGCGCGCCATCGCCCAGCGCCGGCAGATCGGATTCCTGCGTCAGGTCGCCCGGCGCCAGGAACTTGATTCCGGCTTGCTTCAAACCCGTATCGTTATAGGCCTTGACGAAACCCAGCGTCGTCGGGCCGGAGGGCAGGAACGCGAACACCGCATCGGCCTTGGAATCGCGCACGCGCTGCATGATCGGGCTGAAATCGTTGGTGTTCAGCGGCATTCTGACCGCCTCCACGACCTGCCCGCCGGCCGCCTCGAAGGCCTTCTTGAACGCCGCCTCGGCATCCACGCCGGGGCCGTAATCGCTGACCGCGCTGATCACTTTCCTGATGCCGCGATCGAACGCCACCTTGCCGAGCGGCGTGGTGGTCTGCGCGGTGGTAAAGGAGGTGCGCACCGCGAGGGGCGACGTGTTCATGATGGCCGACGTCGCGGCGTTGAAGATCACCAGCGGGACATTTGCCTGCTTGAGCAGAGGCGTGATCGCCATGGCGTCGGGCGTGAAATAGACGCCGCCGAGATATTGCACCTTGTCCTTGACTACGAGCTCCTGCGCCAGTGCCCGGGACTGCGCCGGATTGGCGGCCGGAAGATCGCGATAGATCACCTCGACCTCGTGACCCTTCACGCTCTTGCCGTTGAGCGCCATGAACGCTTCGACACCGGCCTGGAAGTTCTTGCCCTGCAGGGCGAACGGACCCGAAAACGGCCCGATGATACCGACTTTGATCGTGTCTGCGGACACCGAAACGGTGCCGAGTAGAAGCGCGCCGAGCGCAGCCCCCAATATCTTGCGTCCAACCATGGCATTTCCTCCGAACTGTTTCGCGACAGCCTGCCGATCCACACTAGGCCTTTCGGCGCCCACCATGAACCGTTCGGCCGCGGTTTCATTTGTTCGCATATCGAACATTGAAACTTCTAGCGAACATGAAGTACTATCCGGCCGCAGGGTGTCAAGTCATGTGATGGTGACGGAGGGTGGCGATGGACAGGAAGACAGCGCGCAACGCTCCGGATACGCAGAAGGCGGGCGCGCGTGAATTCGTCGCGAGCCTGGAAAAAGGCTTGACGATCATCGAGGCCTTCGGCCCCGACCAGGCGCGCCTGACGCTGACCGACGTTGCCAAGCGGACGGGCATCACGCGCGCAGCGGCGCGGCGCTATCTGCACACCTTGGCAAAGCTCGGTTACGCGGATTTCGACGGGCGGTATTTTTCCTTGAGCCCGCGGATCCTGCGGCTCGGCTACGCCTACCTCTCGTCGTCTTCCCTATCCGAACGATTGCAACCCGCCCTCGAGCGGGTATCGAGTCTGACAGGCGAGTCGAGTTCGGCCGCCATGCTCGATGGAGACGACATCGTGTACGTGGCGCGTTCCGCGACCCAGCGCATCATGTCGGTCAGTCTAGGTGTCGGCATTCGCCTGCCCGCTTACTGCACGTCGCTGGGACGCGCGCTTCTCGCCCACCGCCCGCCCGAGGAGCTGGAGGCCTATCTCAAGCGCGTGAAACTCGAAGCGCGAACGCCCAAGACGATCACCCGCAAGGCCGATCTCCGGATGGCGCTGGAAGAGGTGCGCCGCAGAGGCTGCGCGGTGATCGACGAGGAACTTGAACTGGGCCTGCGATCGATCGCGGTCCCGCTCGTCCATCCGTCGGGGTCCGTGCGGATCGCGCTCAATGTCAGCACCCAGGCGGCGCGTGTCGCCGCGGCCGATATGGAGGCCCGTTTTCTTCCCGCGCTGCGAGAAGTGAGCGAGAGCCTTCGTCATATTCTCTAGAGRCAGCGAGCGAACCGGGCGGCATCCAGGGCCGCCCAGTTCGCTCACAGGACAGTGGCGGCGGTGGCCGCCTCACGCCTTACTTGCGGGCGCGGCGCTTCGCGTTGACACGCTCTTTCATGCCCTTGGCCTGTTCGAACTTCACGTTCTTTGACGCCGCGATCTTGATCGCTTCCCCGGTCTGCGGGTTGCGGCCCTTGCGTGCCTTGCGGTCGACCAGCTTGAACTTGCCGAAGCCGAAGATCGAAACCTCATCGCCCTTGTGGATGGTGTCGCTGATCTTCTCGAAAAGGTTTTCGACCAGATCCTTGGCGAAGGTCTTGGTGAGCTCGTATTCCTGAGCGATGTGCTCGATGAGATCGTTCTTGTTCATAATGTCCTCATGATCTGATGGGGAGGCCGGACAAACAACGTTCCGCCACAACACCCGGTCATGCGTCGCCGTTGCATGGCGGCGAGACCGTCGTCGAGGCGCTAACGCCGGGATTTGCCCTCCCCGTGCGTGATTCGATACGTCACCTCGCCCCGGGTGCCAAGGCATGAAGGCGGGCAAAACCGCGCGAAATCACAGGGATTCTTGCCAATCGGGCGTCTCCAAGGGGCGTCAATGCGACAGCCCCGAGCGCACTTTGAGCGCCAGATCGGGCCGGTCGGTGGTGATCTGGCGAATCGGCCGAACCGGCCATTCGGCAAGATCGGCCTCCTCGTTGGGCACCCACACGCCGAGCCGCTCCACACCGAACCGGTTAAGACAAGCCTCCCGGCACGGCGCCAGAAGTGATTTCTCGACCGCCAGGAAGCAGCCGTCGGCCCGAGACGAGGCTGTGCCCGAATGGTAATGTCCGAAAACCGCGAGTGCGCCGACGCCTCCGGTGGTAGTTTTCGGACATGTCCATGATCGACCCTCACATCTGCTACCGGGCTCTGCAAAGCCGCGATCCGCGTTTCGACGGGCGGATTTTCGTCGGCGTCACGACGACGGGAATTTACTGCCGCCCGATCTGCCCGGCGCGGACGCCGAAATTCGAGAATTGCCGGTTCTTCGCATCGGCCGCGGCGGCGCAGGAAGCAGGGCTGCGGCCCTGCCTCCGCTGCCGGCCGGAAACGGCCCCCGATCTGGCCTTCTGGCGCGGCACTTCGAACACCGTCTCGCGCGCGCTGGGGCTGATCGCCGAGGGCGGGATGGACAGCGACACGGGCGTCGAACGGCTCGCGGAGCGTCTCGGCATTGGCGACAGGCAATTGCGACGCCTGTTCAAACAGCATCTCGGTGCATCCCCGATCGCGGTCGCCCAGACGCGACGGGTCCTGTTCGCCAAGCAGCTGATCCAGGAAACGCGGCTGCCGATGACCGAGATCGCGTTCGCTGCGGGCTTTGGGTCGGTGCGCCGCTTCAACGAAACCTTCCAGACCCTCTTTCGCCGCCCCCCGCGTGAGTTGCGCCGCGGGTCGGCGCAGGAGCTGCCGGAAGGCACCGTCAACGAGGCGGGCGTCACGCTCCGTGTTCGATACCGCCCGCCTTACGATTGGCATTCCATGCTGGCCTTTCTCGAAGCCCGAGCGATTGAAGGCGTCGAGAGCGTGACCGAAGGCACGTATCGGCGCACGTTTTTCCACGGGGGCGAATGCGGCGTTGTCGAGATACGTCACGAACCGACGCGCCAAAATCTCGCCGTGACGGTTCGTTTCCCATCCGTGCGCGCCCTGCCCCAGATCCTCACCCGCGTTCGCCGGGTTTTCGATGTCGGCGCCGACATCGAAACGATCGGCACGCACCTCGCTCGCGACCCGTTCCTGGCGACCCTGCTGGCCCAGCGCCCCGGTCTCAGGGCACCCGGCGCGTGGGACGGTTTCGAGCTCGCGGTGCGAGCGGTGCTGGGTCAGCAGATCACCGTGGTGGCGGCGCGTCGACTCGCCGGGCAGCTGGTGGCGCTCTGCGGAAAACGCTTGCCGGCCGGCACGGACGATGCCCTCACTCATTGCTTCCCGTCCGCCGACCTCGTGGCGGCGGCCGACCTGTCGCAACTGGGAATGCCGACGGCCCGGAAAACCGCGCTTCGCGCCATCGCAGAGGCGGCGCTTGCAGACAGCACGCTGTTTCAGTCCCTCGGCTCGGTGGAAGAAGGTGTGGCGCGCCTGCGCAGCATCCGCGGCATCGGCGATTGGACGGCGCATTACATTGCGCTGCGGGCGTTGCGCGAAACCGACGCCTTCCCCGCGACCGATATCGGACTTCTGCGCGGCGCTGCCGACGAGGCCGGCAGTCGGCCCACATCCGCACAGCTATTGGAGCGGGCCGAGAAATGGCGCCCGTGGCGCGCCTATGCGGCGCAACATCTTTGGGCCGCCGACGCAGCTCTCAACTGGAAGGCGCCCTGACATGAACGACGTGCTCCATTTGCGGGTCGACCGCATCCCGACACCGATTGGTGAGCTCGCCATCGTCGCAGACCAGGACGATTGCCTGCGCGCAGTCGATTGGAGCGATCACGACGACCGGCTCCATCGGCTGTGCGAGCGCTATTACGGGCCCGGGCGATATACGCTCGCGCCCTTCCGCAATCCCGCAGGACTGACGGACGCGATGGTCGCGTATTTCGGCGGCGATCTCACGGCGATCGATGCGCTACCGGTTGCCACCGGGGGCACCGAGTTTCAACGCATGGTCTGGAACGAGTTGCGGCGCATCCCCTGCGGCGCCAGCATATCCTATTCGGAGCTTGCCCGGCGGATCGGCAGACCCGCGGCGATCCGCGCCGTCGGCCTTGCCAATGGCGCCAACCCCGTCGGAATCGTCGTGCCGTGCCACAGGGTCATCGGTGCGAACGGCACGCTCACCGGATACGGCGGCGGCATCGAGCGCAAAAGATGGCTGTTGTCCCACGAGGCGAAAGCAGCGGCGACGTCGCAACTTCACCTTTCGCTGTGATGTCGTGCCAGCCTAGATCATGAACGCCTTTTCGCGGCGGACCAACCCTCGCTCGAGACGGTGACGCCACCAATCGATGGTGCGCTGCAATCCCTCACGAAGGGGGACCTGCGGGGTCCAGCCCGACGCCGCCGTAAGACGGCTGCTGTCGGCGAGCAGCGCCCGCACCTCCGAGTTCGTCGGCCGGAAGCGCTGCGGATCCGGTACGACCGGTTTGTCGCATTCGGTCGTGGCCACGATGAGGTCGATCAAATCGCCCACCGTCACGGATGTCCCGTTACCGGCATTGTAGGGACGGCCGAATTCCAGGCCCGGCGTCGTGCCGGCGGCGATGAAGGCCGCGGCCGTATCTTCCACGAACGTCAGGTCGCGAACCGGTGTGGTGTCGCCCACGAGAATCGCCGCGCAATTGGGGTCGAGCGCCTGGCGGATGATCGTCGGGATGATGGCGCGCTCGCTCTGGCGCGGCCCGTAGGTGTTGAACGGCCGCAGCGTCACGACCGGCACCTCGAAGGATCGCGCGAACGCCTCGGCCATCATATCGGCGCCAATTTTCGACGCCGAATAAGGCGATTGACCCTGAAGCGGGTGACTCTCGGCAATCGGCATGGTGAGGGCCGTGCCGTAGACCTCGCTCGTGGAGGTGTGCACGATGCGGGATGTCCCGAGATCCCGCGCGGCTTCGAGCACGTTGAGCGTCCCCATGACGTTCGTCTCGACATAGGACTGCGCCGCCACATAGGATTGCGGGATCGCGATCAAAGCCGCGAGATGAAACACGATGCTCTGATCGCGCATGATCCGACGCACGAAAGCGGTATCCCGGATGTCCCCCCGGACCATACGGAGCTTGGCGCGGCTCTCCTCCGGCAGATCGTCCAGCCAGCCGTGGCTGTCGAAGGAGTTGTAAAGACTGAGCGCGGTCACATTCATGCCGCGCGCCAGAAGCGCCTCGGTCAGATGGGACCCGATGAATCCATCGGCTCCTGTCACGAGAACATTTACGCTATCGTCACTCACGCATGTTTTCCCTCGGTTGACGCGGGTCGACGACCAAGCTCCGCGATCTTCAGGCTGCCGGCCATGCCATTCGCCCGTTCCTCGCCGCCATCGGCGGTCGGGCGCGAGGCGCGGGACGGATTCCAACCGGCGATCGCCAGGATCCCGCGGAAGATCCACAGGACATCGGAGAAGAGCGTGCGCTTCGAATAATAGTCGAGATCGATGCGTGCCTTGGTGGGAAAGATCACGGCGCGGTACAGCTTGTCCGGATCGGCCTCGCCAGCGTAAAGAGCGCTCTCATTGCGAAACGTGACCTGGCTCGGGCCCAGAATGCCAGGGCGATGGTCGAGCACTCGCTCGTAGCCGCCTGTGAAGCAATCGGCGAATGCCAGGCTCTCGGGGCGCGGGCCGATGACCGACATGTCCCCACGCAGGACATTCCAGAATTGCGGCAGCTCGTCGAGTTTCGTGGCCCTCAGGAACAGCCCGACGACCGTCATTCTCGAATCGCCGTCGAAAGTGAGCGGGCTTCCGTCCGTTCCGCAGTCGCGACGGAACTTGCGGAATTTGTAGATGTGGAATGGCCGGCCATGTTGCCCCAGCCGCACCTGGTAGAACAGCACCGGAGCGCCGCTTTCCAGGCAGATCGCAAGGGCGATCAGCAGCATGACGGGCGACAGGACGATGATCGCCAGACACGCCACGACCAGATCGAGGGCACGCCTCGCACGTTCCTGCACATCGTGGTCGTGGGAATGGGACAAATGAGCTGACGGTGAATCGGCCATGAACTCATCCTTGTTTCGCGGTATGAAGAGATTCGGCGAGAGCGCGCGTGACCGTATCGATGTCCGCCTCCTCCAACCTCGGATGCAGCGGAAGCGTCAATTCGCGCTCCGCATATGCTTCGGTGAGCGGCAGCCGCACGTTCGGAAAGCGCGCCTGGTAATAGGAAAACAGGTGAGCGGGCGGATAATGGATGGTGGTCTGGACGCCCGCCTGACGCAGGCTGGTCACGACGGCCTGCCGCTCGACACCCTCGGGCAGAACGACCGGCATGATGTGATAGGACGAGGCGCTGAACTGGGCGAAGGGCACTCCGACCTCGGGGCAGCGCTCGCGCAACAGGTTCCGATAGGTTTGGGTCAGCACGCGCCGCTTTTCGTTCCACGCCTTCAGATGCTTGAGCTGGACCAGCCCGATGGCCGCGCGCAGCTCGTCGAGGCGGTAGTTGAATCCCAGCATCGTCACGTCGTAGCTCGGCGTTGAGCTGGAGTGGCGCTGGAAGGTGCCGCTCGTGAGACCGTGACCGCGCATCTGGCGGATATGTTCGCGCAACGCCGGATCGGCGCAGATCACGGCGCCGCCTTCGGCGGTCGTCATGTTCTTGTTGCCGTAGAAGCTCAGCGCCGCGGCGACGCCATATGTTCCGACATCTGCGAGACCTGTCGCGTGGGCGGCATCCTCAACCAACATCAGGCCCCGGCTCGCGGCAAAGTCCCGCCACTTGGCGCGATCGTCGAGATAGCCGGCGTAATGCACGAGGACGAGGGCCTTGGTGCGGTCCGTGCATTTGGCCGCCGCGTCCTCAATCGACATGATGGGCACGTCATGGGATTGGATGTCGACGAAGACCGGGGTGGCGCCGACATACAGAACGCAATTCGACGTGGCGACGAATGTCATTGCCGGAACCAGGACCTCGTCGCCCGGTCCAAGGCCGATCGCTTCCATGATCAGGTGCAGTCCGGCGGTGGCCGAATTCAACGCAATCGAATCCTCGGCCCCATGAGCCTGCGCCAGCGCCAGCTCGAATTGCCGGACGCGGTCGCCCATGGTGATCCAGCCGCTATCGATGACCTCCGAAAGAGCGGCTTTTTCTTCGGGTCCCAGGATCGGCTCAGCGACGGAGAGCATCGGACATTCCCATTACATTCGGCTCACAAGGCAGAAGAGCGCGCGACCGCCAGTTACACGGCGACCGATTCAAGAGACGGAGTCTGCTCGTCCCAGTCGATTTCCTGAGCTTTGTGGAAATCCTCGACGCGACCGATATCCAGCCACAGGCCGTTGTGCCTGTAGGTGTGAACGGGAACGCCCCGATCCATCATGCAGAACACGAGGTCGTCGAAGCCGAACGGCATTCCGGCCGGAATGAACTGAAGAACCTCGGGCTCCATGCAATAGGCGCCCATGCTGACGGTGTTCGAGAGCGTCGGCTTCTCGCGAAAGCGTGTGACCGATCCGTTCGTCTCGTCGATGACGCCGAACTCCATCTTCATGGTCCGCGTCGTCGTGGCGATGGTCAGCGGCCCGCCATGGTTGCGGTGGCAGGTCGAAAACGCGTTCAGGCTGAGATCGGTCAGCACGTCGCCGTTGAGAACAAGAAACGTACAGTCGAGCTTGTCGCGCAGGAGGGACAAAGGACCGATAGTGCCGAGAGGCTCGGTTTCTTGCGTGTAGGTGATGTTCATTCCCCACTGGTTGCCATCGCCGCAGAAGCTGCGGATGAGATGTCCCAGGTAGCCGGTGGTGATGTAGATATCCTCGATGCCGTTCCGACGCAGCCATTTGAGCAGCAACTCGATGACGGGCCGCGCTCCGATGGGCATCAACGGTTTCGGCAGGACAGACGTATAGGGCCTCAGCCGCGTTCCCCGGCCTCCCGACTGGATCACCGCTTTCATATCACCCTCCTTCGTCGAAAACTGGACACGCCGTCTTTCAGGATTGCGATTGCTGAAAGCATTCGCGCCTCTAGCGCCTCGACAAGGTTGGCCAACAACGCACCGTTAAACTGTCGCCCCGAGAACGAAACTCCGAAAGCAAATCAGAACGTGGTCTTGAGTCCGCGCAAGCCCATCACGAAGGTCGCGTTAGAATAGTAGGCAGTGGGGTTGCTGCGATGCAATACAGGCTTCGGAGTTACTCCGAATTGCCGTAGCGAGTAGAAGTTTCTCTTGAGAGTGAAATTGGCCCAAAAGAGCCCGGAAAATTGGATCATACTCATGGACATACCGGAGAATCGCAGCGACTTGACGCTGACATTTCTGGACAGCTTCTGCGCAAAACTGCACGTAACTCGACCACTAAAGTAATCGGGCGCCAACTTGAGCGGAAGCGCGTGGGCAAATGCGCAAGCTGGCAGGTCCGTCAGTCGGCCGCCACGGCGTTGAGGATTTCGACCACGCGGTCTGTCGTGCGGCGCTCCGAGAGATCCTCCGCGCGCGCCCAGCCGTTGGAGCGCGTTCCCATACGAAGAACCTCCGCGAGCGCGGTTCCAAGCGTGGCCGTTTCGGCCGCCACGATTCGGGTGGGCTGAACACCATCGAGAAGCGAGCGAACATCGCCGACATCGACGGTCACGACCGGGAGATTGCAGGCCACCGCCTCCTTGACGACGGTCGGCGAACCTTCGGATCTGCTTGTCAGCAGCAGGCAGTCGCAGGCGTTCATGTAGAACGGGATGAGTTCCGGATCGATCTCGGTGGCCGTGACGAGTTCGAGATCGGGAAATTCGGCACGCGCGAAAGCGATCGCACTCTCGGCAAGCGCAAGTCGCTTACCGCTCGGCCGTCCGCCGAGATTGAAGAAGACCCGTTTCTTGTCGTGATTCCAGCCAAGCTTCCGGCGCGCTTCGTCGCGAGGGATGGGTCGGAAATTGGAGAGGTCCACTCCGTCGAAAATGATCGAGATCGGCCGGGAGCGGAGCCAGACCCGCGCCTTCAACTGCGCACTTACGCAAATGACGTGCCGGGCCCTGAGAACCGCGAGCTGGGAAAACAGCCGCGCCATCAGGCTGCGGGAATAGCTGCAATCGCTCGCGGGATTGAGATCGCTCCCGCGGAAACTGATGACGAGGGGCCGCAGGGTGGCAAGGGCACAGAAGAGCGCCGTGACGGTCCCATAATGCGCATGGACGATCTGAGGATCGAATTCTTTGAGCTCCCGCCGGAATCGCTTGAATTCCTGAAGCAGGACCTTTGGCGAGGTGCGGGAGGACAGAAAGAACATGCGGGTCGCGATGCCCCGGCGTTGCAACGCCGCCACCTGGCGTCGCGCGAAGATCATATTGCTTGGCTTGTCCGCATCGCCGGGGATAACGGCGAGAACCCATTTGCCGGTCTGAGCGACGGCGCTTCGCGACATGGTCGGCAGCTCCGCCGCAGATTCAGCAAGGGCCAACGTTGCCGAAGACCCGTCATCGAGTTTTATGTCCATGCGGAAAGCCTATAGCCTCTCCGATCGGCGCGAAGCTGGTCAGAGGAGTGGGTGTTCGTGGACATCCTGAGTAACCCTGCGTGGGTAGCGCCTGTGTCACGCCCTTATCCGCAACCGGCCCGGGCGCCCGGAGCGGGTCCCGTCAGCCTTCAACACGATGCAGAAGGGTTATTCGCCCGTAAAGTCATGGCGCCCTCGACGGCGCTGCCTAGAATAAGCCAAGGACCTTGCCGGCGCCCAAAAGCGCTGGCGCTCGAGGTCGCCCGCGGCGCAGCCGAACCTCGTCTGCCGAGTGCTCGGAACAGGCATACGTTAAGGACCACCCGACATGCGGTACATGGCCCCGACTCCCGATGACATGGCATCCCCACCACCGAACCGGGAGATCGACGATCAACATGTCGCCGTGAGCGTCATCCTGCCGATCCGCAACGAATCGGCGTTCATCGAGCGAAGCCTCGGCGCGGTCCTGGCCCAGGATTACCCGCATCACCTGTTGGAGGTCCTGATCGCCGATGGCATGTCGACGGACGACACGCGACAGCGCATCGAGCGTCTCGCGCAGGCCCATCCCGCTATCCGCGTGAGCGTGGTCGACAATCCCGGCCGCATCGTGCCCTCCGGCTTCAACCTCGCGGTCGCCCGGGCACGCGGCGATGTGATCGTGCGGGTGGATGGGCACACGATCGTGTCGCCGGACTATGTCAGGGAATGCGTGGCGGCTCTCAAGAGATCCGGCGCCGACAATGTCGGCGGCCGGATGGTCGCCGTGAGCCACGGCCGATTCGGCGACGCGGTCGCCCAGGCGACAAGCGTCCGGTTCGGGGTCGGCGGAGCCCGCTTTCATTATTCCGAACGCGAGGAATGGGTCGACACGGTCTATATGGGGGCCTGGCCTCGCCGCGTGTTCGAGACCATCGGGTTGTTCGATGAGGAGCAGGTCCGCAATCAGGACGACGAGTTCAATTATCGCCTGCTCGACCAAGGCGGCAGGATCCTGCTGAGCCCCAGCATCAAATCGCATTATTACAACCGCAGTTCCATGCGATCTCTCTGGAAACAGTATTATCAATACGGATACTGGAAGGTCCGCGTGATGCAGAAGCATCCGGCCAAGATGCGGCCCCGCCAGTTCGCGCCGCCGCTTCTCGCGGCGTCCCTGCTGCTGACCCTCGGCCTTGCGCCGTTCAGCGAGGTCGGACGATGGGGCCTCCTGCTGGTCACGGGAGCCTACCTCGCGGCCAATCTTACGGCGTCGGCGATTGCCGCCGGGCGATCCGATTGGCGCCTGTTCCCCCGGTTGGTGATCGCCTTCGCGATCCTCCACCTGTCATACGGGCTGGGATTCCTCCGCGGCCTCGTGGCGTTCCGCGGCCGCTGGGGTGACCGTGGCAGGTGGGCAAACCTCGAGCCGCGCGACGCCGGCTAGGTTCTTGGCATCGGAGTGGCGCGACAATCAGGCCCGCGAGCGTCGCTCCGCCCAGTTGATCGCAAACCACAGGCCGATCTCGCCGCCGACCAGCACCACGCCGCTCCAGACCACGATCGCCAACGGCGTCACCAGCGGGAACAGGATCATCAACGCGGTCGCCGCGACGCGGCAGACATTCACCGCGACCGCCAGCCGAAGCAACTTCTGCCGCTGCACGCGAATGTTGTAGAAGCCGATCGAGGATGTCGCGACTACCGCCCCGAAATAGATGAGGAAGAATGCGGACGCCATGGGAAACTGCGTGCCGTAGATCCAGTGGATGATGGCCGCTGTGGGGAGCATCGCGCCAAAGAAGACGGCCGCGAAAGCGATGACCATCACGTTGAACGAGCCGGCGCCAAGGCCGAAGACGTCGATTTCCTTGTGATCGAGCGACAGGACCTGCGGCAGCACGTAGATCCGGATCGTGTTGATGAAAAGGTCGAGCGGCGCGATGAAGATGAGCGCCACGCCGAACGATGCGGTGGCCAGCGCGTCGCCCCGTCCGTGCAGCATGTTCATGGTGATCAGCGCCAGCGCGCTATAGAGTGAAATCGACGCGAACATGAGTGGCGATACGGCCAGCATGGGCCTCAGGCTGCGCAGCATCTCCTTGGGGTGAAGGTCCCGCATGGCCGTCGCCAGCGTCATCAGGTGCACGGGCAACTGGGCGATGACGTGCAACGAGAGGGCGATGAGCACCCAGTCGTGCGTCGCGACCGCCATGGAACCCAGGCTCACCCGGGCCACGGCGAACGAGACGTTGAGCCAGGCAAGGCGCGTGAACCGCCGCTCGTATTGCTCGACCACCCGTGTGGACGACCAAAGGGCGACCCCGGCGGCGGCTGCGACCACCACCAGGTTGGTGTTGCGCCCGTAGAGCGCCGTCCAGAACAGAAAGACGCTGAACGCGACGATGAAGAGGAGCGCCTTCGCCACCAGGTTGACGGCGATATAACTGCTGTTGTTGCGCTCGAAGGAGAGTTTCAACGCGCTTTGATCGAGACCGAAGCTGAACACGGTGGCCAGCACCATGATCCACGAATTCGCGAGCGACAGGTCGGCGAACTCGATGGCATCCAGCCTCTTCGACGCCAGGAGCACGACGACGAAAAAAGAGCCGTTCAGCAGGAGATGGGACGAGAAGACTCCAGCCTGTTCGCGGGCCTCGTGGGACGAGTAGATCTTCTGAATGAGGGTCAGCATGTATGGACCCTCGAAACTCGTTCACCGGCGGGATGCGAAACGGCGCGCGATCGCGCCAGGGCGGCAGGCATTGGCGCCTCGCGCGGCACCTTTCGCAGCCGCGGGTAACGGGTCCGCGGCGAAGCCTTGAGAATTTCCCTGCCGGCGATCGCCATCATGATCGCCAGGGCGATGTTGGAGAGGCGGAAGCCCAAGGTGCTGTGACTGGAGAACATGTCGATCACTGCGATGAGCCCGAAGCCGACGGCGACAATCCGTGGTTTTGCGCGAAAGCCGAGAATAAACGATCGCACGAGGAAGGCGATGAACAGAACGAAGGGAAACAGGCCGCCTTCTCCAAGCACCATCAGAAACGTGTTGTGCACGCCGAGCCACACTCTGAGCGCGCCCCGGCTCCCGCCTTCCAGCGAATGGAACTGTCCGAGGCCCGCCCCCCACGGCAGCTGCTCGGCGATCCGCCTCATGCCCAGTTCCCACATGATGGTCCGGCCCGTCGTGGTGCGCGACGACACCTCGCCGCCCAGGATGTTGATCACATCGCCGATACGCTCGCGCTGCTCGCCCGTGAGGTTGAGCATATGGTTCTCGAACAGGTACCGGAATGCGAATCCCGCCGCGACGAACGCAATGGCCGCGACGATGAACAGGGCGAGGGAGCCACGCTGTATGAGGATCAGCACGGTGATGAGCAGAAGGCAGATCAAGCCAGCTTTCGAGAACGTCAGGAGCAAGGCCGCCAGCGCTATCGCCACCTGCGCCCACGTGACAAGACTGCTTCGGGCTGGGTAGGCCGCCACCAGCACCATGGCGTAAAGGGCCACGACGCCGGCGTCGTTGGGGTTTCCAAAAAGGCCGGACGCCCTCCCCTCCGGGCCCTCATACTTCACATACGCGCTCATATAGGGTGAGAAGGGGACGACGAGACAGGCGATCAACAGAAGCGTCTTGAGCATCCGCAGAATCTTCTCGAGTTCCACGTCCGAGCATCCGACAATCCAGAAATAGAAGCCTGAAACGAACAACAGGCTGCCCGAATAGATGATGAAGTAATTCATCTCCAGTGCGCCGTTGGCGAGGCTTTGCGCCTGGGAAGCCACGAGGAACGCGGTGATGAAAAACAGGAAAAGCACGTAGGGCTCGGTGATGAGCCAGAGCCGGACGTGACGGGCCCACAAGATGAGGACGAGACCGAGCGCAATCGGCGAGAGCGCCGCTTCGGTGCGAAAGAACATGAAAAGCACGCTGTTCACGTTGAAGCCGGTCAGAAACAACAACGTGCAGCCGGCCAGGTCTCTGTTGCGAGCGTGGCTTTCTCGATTGGGRCCACCGACGGTCGGGTGAGGGAAAGGTGTCACGCGATTCACATTCCCGCGATCTGACTGGCCAAATTCGGCGCGCCGCGCAAGGCTTCGCGGTAGACGCCGATGGTGTGATCCACGACACGCCCAAGTTCATATCGGGCGAAAGCATCTCGCTGAACAGTTGCGCGATCCAACCGGCTCGCCAGCAGGTCGCTGACCTTCCGCGCGTCGTCGGCCGGGTTGGCGCCATCCAGAAACGTGCCGTTCAGGCCCTCCGTCACCATGGAGAGAAGGCCGAATTGCCGGGGCGCGGCAACGGGCAAGCCTCGGCAATGCGCTTCCGAGACCACCATCGGCGCCATTTCCTGCTTGGAAACCAGCATCAGGGCGTCGGCGCGGTCCATCCAGCCGACGACCTCTCCGGGCAAAAGATTTCCGTGAAACGTGACGACCGATTCCAGTTGGAGTCGAGCGATCTCCTCTTTGCACTGCCGGTAATAATCGTGATCCACGACCGGCCCGAGGACGTGAAGATGAACCTTGTCGCCGCGAAGAAGAAGCTCCTTCACGATGGCGATCGACGCCAGGACGTTCTTGAGCGGCGAAATGACCCCGACCTGTAGCAACTGATAGGTTTCGTTCCGGGGTTTCTCAGGCGCCAGTGGCGTGCAGAAAACCTCGTCGACCGGATTGGGAATGAGGTGATAGCGAAGCCTGGCCACATCGGGCATGGCCTCCAGAACGTAGGCATTGATGGCAATGAGTTCGTCGTAACGTTTCCGCGACAGGCGCTCGATTGAGCCCAGCACCCTGGCGCGGATCGGAACGGTCAACCGTCGCAGGAGGTCGCGCCCGGCGGTGTAGACGACATCGATCTCGGGTACGCCGTGGGCGGTGAACACCATCGGGTGAGGCGCATTCCTCGTCCGGAGCGGCCACAGCATCGCATCGCCGGCCATGCCTTGCACGTGAACGATATCAGGATTTAATCGCCGGATTTCCCGATGCGCGGCAAGCGACCCCCATGACCAATAGGTCAGAAAACCGGGCCCGATCGGGCGCTTGAGATACGTGATGTCGCCATATTCGTCTGAATCGCGCAGGGCTGTCGCGCACCCCGGAACCACTAACGAGACAGTATCGACGCGTTGCGCAAGCTTGCGCCGCAACACCTGCACAACGCGTTCAACGCCGCCTCTGCACGGCTCGCCTGGCAGTGGGTGGGCTCCAACGAGAGCGACATGCATGGCTTCTTTTCCGGTCCGTTACCGTCATAACGTCTCCCTCGGCACCCTGCGGGCTCTTAACTCGTAGCCGCAGAAACCGCATCGTGGCGACATCAGATCGAAGGAGCGCAGAGCGATCTCCTGAAACTAACGCTACCGCGTGTGGTGTTCACGCGCATTCGCCCGTTTGGGGTAACCCGCTATTCAGCGGGCGGAAACCGCCTCCCGAGGCTGGCAAAACGCCGCGCCGCGCTACCCGCTCTCATACACAGGTGGGCTTCCCGTCCCGTGATCTGCAAACATGACGACTGACCAAACCCCGCGAAAACAAAGGAGAAAACGGGTTGTCCGGCTCGCGTTCCCATGCCCGTAATCGATGCGGCTCGACACTCTTTGGTGGAGCCCTCGGATATTTGTACACGATTGACGAACGTAGCGCATCTGGCGAAGCTTTCGTGAGACGAACAAGGGTTTTTCTTGCGGCTTTCGTGTCGAACCGCGGCGGATGAAGGACAGGCTCAGAATTGATGATGGTCTTCGATTCGCCGGTCACTACCCCTTCAGTATTAGGTCGCGCCGAGACCGGCGGCGATGTGACTGCGCGCGGGGAATTGAAAACCCAGTCGGCAAAAGTGACCCTTGCGTGTGGCGATGGCGCACGCGCTTTACTGGACGATCCGCACTTTCGGTCCGCCTGGTCCGCTCTGGCGCAAGCGTGTCCGTGGTCAACCCCTTGGCAATCTCTCGATCACGCCGAAATCTGGTTCTCGGTCTATCGCGAAGCCTTTGATCCCCTTCTCGTTTTTCAGCACGATCCGGCGGGCGACCTCGTCGGACTCCTCGTCCTTGCCGAAAACAGGCAAACGGGAGACATCGTGCATGTGGGCGCGCATCAGGCCGAGTATCAGGTGTGGCTCGCTACTGAGCCGAACGCCGATTTGTTCATCCAGCGTGCTTTTGGAGCCCTCGCGGCCCGCTATCCGGACAGGCGGCTGAAATTCCAGTACCTGCCATCGAATACCCCGCTCGCATGGTGCCGCAGGTGGGGATGGTCCGCGCCAAGGGTTATCCTGCGCAGGCATTCGCGTCCCTCATTGGCGCTCGGCCCGAATTCGCGGGTTGAAGAATCGCTCAGGAAGAAGAGCAACAAGAGCCGGCTCAACCGACTTCGAAGGCTCGGCCCCGTCGCGCTTGTCGAGCTACGGACCCCGGAGGAACGGGCCCGGCACTTCGACACCATCGGGGATTTCTGCGATTTCCGACAAGGTGCGGTCAACGCCTCGCTGCCTTTCCACGACGATCCCCGCAAGAAGGAATTGTGGCTGCGCCTGATGGACAAGCCGGGATTGGTGAACGCATCGGCGCTGATGGTCGGCGACCAGGTCGCGGCAGCTCACATCGGACCCATCGATGGAAAGACGGTCTCCTTGGGGATTATCGCCCATTCGCCGTTCCTCGCCGATCATTCGCCCGGCAAACTGCTGATGCTGCTGCTCGCGCGAGAACTCGGAAAGCAGGGTTTTGTGAGTTTCGATCTGACGCCGGACGGTGCCTATAAGGACCGCTTCGCCGATCAGAGCGATATCGTGCACAGCCTCACGGTCTATTTCGACCCTGCGGCCTACCTGATTGAGGCTGCCAAGAACCATCTGCGCTCGGCAGCGGCGCGGTTGCTCGCCCCCCGAGCGCGGAGGTTGATGAAGCGCACGCGGCGATCGGCCCGGGCCTATCTGGATTCCCGCCGCAATCGCGCAATCCCCCGATTGCAGCACTGGGCCGTACGTCAGAATGCTGCCTATTATGCGACCTCAGTCGGAGCGATTTCCTGCGGCGACGGCGARAATCGGCTCAACGTGAATTGCATCGCCGACCTGCTGCTTTTTCAGAGCCGGGGCGACCGAACCAAGAAAGATTTTCTCTCCTGCGCACTCCAGCGACTGGAGGCCGGCGACAYGGTCTTCACCCTGGTGGAGGACGGGCGCCTTTTGCATTGCGCCTGGATCAGCAACCTGTCTCAACCCAAGGGGCTCGACTTGCCCAGGGGGTTTGCATCTTCGTCCGGTGCATATTTGTTGTGGGACGACTTCACAGACCCCTGCTCCACCACCCCGGCCCTGAAGCGTTCCTCGTTGGACCAACGCTTGCGCTCGGCCATCGCGACTCACCCGTCGACCGACACGATCGTGATCAAGATCGACGATCCGGCTCTTCTGTCCAGATATGGATCGGCGTTTCACCGTTATCCCGCCTGACACGCGTCTCGCAGCGACCCGCGCCGTCATCGGGGGTAACCCTTGCGGATCTGCTCTGCCGAGTCTCATTGCCGCGTTCACTTGCCCATTCGCCGGGAGCGATGAATACTCTTCCCGATAGGATTGTCCCATGCCGACGGACAAGCTGAGGCGTTCCGGACTGACGAATGCTCTGCCGACAGCGGTTGGAGTGCTGTCACGGCTTGCCATCGAGCGGGCCGAAAAGGCGGGCGTTGAGGTCGCGCCACTGCTGAAGAAGGCGGGCCTTCCTTCAACACTCAAGTCGGATGAGCGTGTACGCGTCAACACCCGGAGTCAGATCGGCYTTCTCAACCTCCTGGCGGATATCCTCGAGGATCCATGGCTCGGCTTTCATCTTGCGCGCGACATGGATCTTCGCGCGCTCGGGCCGTTTTATTACGTGGCCGCCTCGGCCCAAAAGCTCGGCGACGCGCTGGAACACGCGGCGCGCTACAGCTCGGTGGTCAACGAGGGCGTTCGCGTGAACATCTCCCGCGGCGCCAGCGCACTGGCGGTCGATTTCGATTATGTGGGAGTCGAACGGCACCTCGACCGCCATCAGATGATGTTCTGGATGACGTGCACGCTAAAGGAAGCGCGAGTCTTCACCAACCGGGAACTCGTGCCCACTTATGTAGGGTTCATCCATCAGAATGTGGCCCCGCCGGCGGAAATGGAGCGCTTTTTTGCGAGCGCGATCCATTTCGGAGCGGCCAGCGACTGCATCTCCTTCGAGCCTCAGGAGGCGGACATGCCTGTCGTTTCCGAGGACCCCTACCTCAACAAGTTCATGGTGCGATATTACGAGGAGATCGCGGCGTCTCGGCAATGGCGGCAGAATCCGCTTCGGACCCGCGTCGAGAATGCGATCTCGCCGCGCCTCCCGCATGGAACCGCCAACGTTGCGACTATCGCAAACGACCTCGGAATGAGCACGCGGACGCTCTCGCGCCGGCTGGCGGACGAAAAACTGACCTTCAGCACCATTCTCGACGAGTTGCGGAGCGATCTCTCGGAAAAGTACCTGCAGAACAACGAACTCTCCATCTCGCAGATCGCATGGCTTCTCGGCTATACGGAGGTCAGTTCCTTCGCGCACGCGTTCCAGCGCTGGACCGGCAAATCTCCGACTGATGCGAGACGCGCCTTCAGGGGCACGGCCCCCACGGCCAACACGTTATTGGGGTTGTGACGGGGCGCTTGGTTCTTCGGCGTGAGAATAGAACAGCCAGTCATCGGCCCAATTGACGCCGGTTTCGAAGCGCCGCTTCGTCCTGTAATTCGCGTCGAGCAAAGCCTCCACCTTGGCCTTGGTGCGAAACTGCTCGCCGTCGCCCCGGTCGGCCCGAAAATCGTGACACGACACGATGATGCGTTCAATTTTCGAGAAATCTGCGATGCTGGAGAGCAGATGGGTTTCGCCGCCCTCGATATTGATCTTCAGGAGGTCGATTTTCGACAGACTGAAATATTCGAGAAAGCGCTCCCACGACATCGCGGGAACGCGGATCGTGCTGCCTTCGCCGACTTCCAGCCAATCGGGCGTGAGGTCGATGGCAATGTCCTTCTCGTCGGAGATCGCCAACGGGAACGCTTTGAATTTCTCCGATATGCCGCTGAAGGTGGTGCTGAGGCATTCGAAGATCGAGGGCTGGATTTCCACCCCGATATAGGTCACGTCCGGGCTCAGGCTGTGAAGGTAGGCGGCCTCTTCGCCATAACCCGCACCGATATCAACCACGACATCATCACCCCGCGGGCAGTAATGCGCGAAGAAGATGTTGCGATAGACATCATCGATTTCGAGCGTGAAATGGGAACGGCTCTTGACGTGAATCTTCGTTCCGTAACGCGTATAGTAAAGCAGGCCGCTTTTCCGGTCGCGCTGCACGCCGCGAAAGCGCCCATCCCACACTTCCGTACGGCGTTTGAGAGTACGAGCTGCGCGCTTGACCGACGGAACTCCAAAACTCAACATCTCGCTCTCCTGCATCGCGCTCCGAATTGCGCGACGATTGTCCGCAATCCGTTACTCCGACGCATCGCTCCCGGTGGGCTCGCCCATCCCCGCTCGGCGGGGCTTGCGTTCTCCGCGGCGGCGGAACTGTTGATAGGCCTTCTTCAGATCGGCGGGAATTCGCGGCCGCACATGCTTTTGGTAAAGGCCGGCAAAGCCCACCCGGGGCAATTGAAACAGGAGCGCCGCGGCGCTCCGGCGCACCAGGTGGACATCGACATATTCGTCCCGGGCCATGTGCCACAACCGATGCGGCGCACCGTCGCTCATCGGATTGACCTCGTCGATATCGGGACGCCCGAATGCGAATTTGAGCACTTCCTCCGCCGAGAGCGTTCCGGGCCTCCCCTCGGCGAAATCCTCGTCGAAGGCGGTCTTGGGAAGCGTCAGGGACGTGCCGCACCGAACGCACATCTGGGCCGCGACCAGTCTGCCGTCGACGCGCAGGGCCAACCATTCCCAGCGATCCTGCGAGACGAAATTCCCGACCAGCGTCTCGTAGAAGCTCACGACCTTTGGATTGTCCGCAATCGACGAATTGGCACGCCCTTTCCAACCCGATGCTTCCAGCGCGATGAATTCCGACAGAAACGCGGCGCTGCGATCGATCTCGACCGACAGCGCTCCCCGCGCTTCAAGTTTCCGGCGGAAGCGCTTCAGATGGTTTCGCGTTTTTCCCAGAGTGGCAAGATGCGCCTGGAAGGTGCCGTTGACGTCGAGATACGCAAAGAAATTGCGAAGACCCGTTCGCGCAATGTGCCCGTCGACACCGCCCTCCAGCGCTTTCCAGAGCGCGGAGGTGYTGCGGACGGCCTTGAGCTCGATACCCACATGCCCGGGCACCTCGCGCGTGAGTTCTTCCAACAGGGCGCGAAGAGCCGTTTCGGCGTGCCCGGGCGCCAGCACGATGTCCCCGGATGGCGTGAGTGCGTCGTGCGGCGTGCGCAGAACCGGGCGTGCCGGGCCCAGTATCGGATGGGGCGAGACAATGACCGGCATGACTCCGATCAGCGTACTGCCCGAATACGCAAAGCTGCACAGCCAGCGCTCATCGGGGCCCAGCCGGTGACGCAGAAAAGCATCTGTCCAAGCCGGCAGAAGGTTGGCGATTTTCTGCGGCGCCGCCCATGCAAGTTCGTCCCACGCCGCGAGATGCGGGGCCAGGCCGTCGAAATCCCGCACCGTCGTGGTGGTGATCGCCTCGGCCCTTGCCCCCACCGGCATCGCGTCCGTATCGAACCGCATCTCCTGGAGGGCCATCGAATTTGCCACGGGCGTCAGCTCGATTCTGTTCAGGGGCATCCGCTCTCGATCCGCGAAGCTGCCGATGCTGAGACACTACTCTCAGTTTCGCCGCGTGTGCGTGTCTTTGCGGGCTCATCAGGGCTAATCCGGTTTGTCTAATGGGGTAGAACCAATGAAGCGGAGACCGCGCTTTGCCGCCCCTCGCCGTGGCGGGCGAAATTTGTGATAGAATACCTCTCGAAGAGGAATGATCGCATGACGAAGCGGCGCAATTTCGTGATCCTGGCATCGACGGCCGTCGGCGCCGTGGCGCTATTGTCGACAGGGCTGTTTTCAACCGCCGTGAGGAGCGCATTCGGAGCGCAGAGCATCCTGCCTTCGGAATGGGATCCGCTCGCATCCGACAGCGTCACCATCGCGTATGCGGGCCGCGACTTCACCATCAATGGATCGAAGCCGTGGAGTTTTACCTCTCCGGATGACAACATTCTTCGTTTCGAGGTCCGCAAGGGCGATCGCTTCTCGAGCCTGACCTACACCGATGCGGTCGGGGTCGAACGTTCTGAGATCGGGGACGTTGCGCGCTACCCCGTCTCCGACGATGTCAGCATCGAATACTCGTTCATGGTCGAGCCCGGCCCGAAGAACACCGCCCGATGGCTCACCATGGGCCAGCTCCATTCCGGCATGAACATGTCGCCCCCGGTCGAGATCAAACTCAACGGCGACGACAAGATAAAGATATCGGGAAATTCCGGCCTCGGCGACATCAACAGCGCGGTCTACAAGGACCTGTATCAGGACGAAGCCGATCTCAAGCGCGGCCACTGGTACAAGCTTAAGATGAACATTACGTTGGGGCCCGCCGAAAAGGGGCGCGCGCAGATCTGGCGGGACGGCGTCAAGATCGTCGATTACAAGGGGCCTCTCGGCTACACCAACCAAAAGGTATCCTATTGGAAACAGGGCGTCTATCGCTCCACGGCACCCGAGACCATGGCCGTCGATTTCAAGGATCTGGTGATCAAGACCGGCCGCGGCGCCATCGACTGACGAAGCCGTAAAACGGCAGCGTCTCAGTTGCTCGGCGCCACATTGAGCTGATCGAACCTGATGGCGATCTCCACGATATCGTCCGGCTCGACAGGCGTGTCCTCCGTCGCGGAAAGTTTCACGGTCGCGCCGGCCCTCCGACGGACGATGGTGATTTCGGAGGCGCTCCGACCCTTGCCGTCCGATTGCGTGCCCATTGTCCCTGTGGTGACGAGTTGTTCGCCCACCGCGGTCAATTGCGAGTGGATGCCGTCGAGCGCCGTAACCGCCGCCTGCAATTCCTGCGGCAGCCGGACCTTGCGGTCATCCGCCTTCTCGAGATTTCGCAGAACCTCCTGTCTTGCCTGACGCGCCTGCGCGAGGCGGGCCGCGGTATCCATTTCGCGGCTTCTCAGAAGGACCGTCGCCCGCTGCTCGTCCGTTGTGCGGCTCGCGGAGGCAAGTCCCCGGCGGCTGAGTTCGGTCACTCTCGCCAGTTCGTCGGCCTGCTGTTTGGTTGCTTCCTGATCGTTCTTCTGCCCGAGTTCGAGCGCTGCGACATGGTTGTCCGCGAGGTCGAGGGCGGCGGAGAGATGTTTCTTGTCCTGCTCGCGCCCCGATTGCGAGGCCCTGAGGTACTGCGTCTCGAGCTGGACCAGTTCCTCCGCGACGCCGGGGAGACGCGACGCGTTGGGAATGGCGTTGAGGTCGATCTCGGTCTTGCCCTCGGCTTCGGCACGCAAGGCCGCGACCTTGATTTGCTGCCGGGCGTATTCCCCCGCCAGGGTGCGGTAGCGTCCGCGCAACTCGGCGATGGTGAGGGGCGAGGTCGTGGCGTTCGATTGCTGCGCCCGCACCGTGTCGAGGCCGCCGGCAAGCGCGAGGGCGTGGCGGGCGGTCATGCCCGGGCGATAGGGATAAGCCCCTGCCCTCGCCACGTTCCCGTAGACATAGAAGGGCCGGCACTCGATGAGGTCGACGATCACATCGGCTCCGCGCACCGAATCGCTGGTAGCCAGAAGCTCCTTGATGGTCGTGCGCAAGGCCGCGAGCGTGACGCCTGAGGCCTTCACGGCGCCGATGAGCGGGACCAGAATGTTGCCGTCCACGTCGACCGTGGTGCGCCTGTTCAGATCGTTGCGTCCGAACACGGACACCTCGATGATATCGCCGCTGTCGAGCCGATAATCCGCAAGCGCGCCCTGCACCGGCAACAGCGCAAAGAGCAACGCGGCCGGAAGGATGGCGCGCAACGCCGCCCGGCACAACAAGGCGAGAAACGGCCGGCCTTTCGGTTGAGGTCCGCGGGAGATTTTCTGGTTCTCGGCCGACGCGGAATTGTTACAGGAACGGAACATGTTCGCCTCAGGTCGACGTATAGGTCAGCACGGTGAACAGGTCGGCATCGTTGATGCGGCCGAGCTGCCGAAGGCTGGACTTGATCGAGTGCGGGGTCGTGGCGCCCGCGCGGACAACAAAAAGGGCCGCATCCACCACTCGCATGAAGACCAGCGGTTCGGCCGCGACGCCCACGGGCGGCGTGTCCAGGATAACGACATCGTAGCTCGTCTCGAGCTTGCGCAAAGCATCCCGCACGCGTTCCGGGTGGAGGAGCCATTCGGTGGGAGCATTGCCCACTTTTCCGGTCGTAATGACCTTGCAGCTCGACTTGCGGTCCGATTGGACGACCGTGCGCTCATCGGAAGCCTTGGTCAGGAGATCCACCAATCCGACTTCATTTTTCAGATCGAGGCGCTTGTGAAGGCTGGGATTACGCAGATCGCAATCGACGATCACCGCGTTCAGYCCGGCAACCGCGGCGGTTCGCGCCAGCGAAAGCGCCACCGTGGACGCGCCCTCGTTCTCCTCCGCCGAGGTCACGAGCACGATACCGAGCTTGGTGCCCCGGTCCATCATCAGCTGAAGATTGAAATAGAGACGCCGGATCGAACCGGCAAAGACCGACCTTGGCCGGAGCACGATCTCATCCGACAGATTGGCGGCGGGGTCGCGACGCGACTCGCTCATGTCCGGGACCGACGCGAGGTTCGCGGTGCCGGTCAGGAGCTCGACCTCTTCCTCGGCCTGGATGCGACGCGAATAGGCATCCCGCAGGTAGGCGATGCCGAAGGCCGCGCCGAAGCTCGCCATGCCGCCGATCATGAGGAAAAGGCTGGTGCGGGGAAAGCTGGGTGAATCGGGCGCCCGCGCCCTCGATGCGATGCGGGTATCCGGCGCCACGGTCTCGCGGCGCTGCGAGATCGCCTTGAGGCGCTGAAGGTTATCCTGATAGATCTGTCTCAAGCCGATCTGGGTTTCCGAGCGCTTGAGTTCCTCGTCGAGCTCGTTCAGGCGCCGCGAAACCGCCATTCCGGCGCGCTCGATACCGCTGAGCTTGGCATCCACCTGTTCTTCGAGATAGGCCTCCCCATAAGCATTGGCGATGTCGGCGGCGCGCTGCGGGTCGGTGGACGTCGCCTCGACGGCAATCACATCGGTGAGGCCGCGGCGTCGGATGACGACATTCTGCATGAGGATGCGAAGCGCCGTCGTCGTCGGTGACGGGCCGGCTGTCGCGGGCTTGCGAGAGGATGGAAAGATGCTTCTGACGCTTGCGATGAATTTCGAGATCGTGCCTGGCTTCGGATCAAAACCGGCCGTCCCGGCCAGTTGCAGCCGCTCGACGACCCGCAAGGCCACATTGTCGGATTTCAGGATTTCGACCTCGCCGTCGGCATCGAGCTTGGTCACGGTGTTGGCCTCGAGAAGGCCGGAGCTGCGCTGATCCAGCATCAGCAGCGTTGTGGCCGTGAAGCTCTTCTCCAGGGTCGACACGAAGATTCCGGTCAGCACCGCGCCGGCCAGCGTGATCGCCGCGATCATCCAGATTTGCCGGCGCAGCAATCCCAACGCCACGGCAAGCACGAGCGCGGGGCTTCGCTCCTCTGCTTGCGCCTCGTGCCTGAGGGCGTCGTAGCCTCCGCGGCGGCGCAAGGCTGCGACCTCCCGCAAGGGCGCACCCGAACGGGCATTTTCGCCGGACGAAAGAAGGTTACGGGGACGAGAAAGTGCCTCGTCGATAATGGGTCCGATCTTCATATCACCCGCTAACTGCCCGCCGGATCTCGATCCCGCGTTCTGAGGCGGGAGAAGACGGAGTGTCCTGCTCGTCTCATGATCACGGGATGCATAGTCCAACCAGGCCAAACGCAAACGTCACAAACTCGCCGACCCAAGGCCCAGACAGCGGCGGCCGAATGGAAAAGGGGTCGACACGCGATTGCCTTAAATTCTCATTTCTTCGGATCAGGCGCACTAACCCGTCTGGGGTAGAGAGTTGAGCAAACGGAGTGTTCGCGTCCCTTTCCCGCGCAAGTTGCTGCAAAGCTTTTAGGCAAAGTGCATAAGCGGTGCGACCTATGGTGCCATTCGCGAGGTGCCGCGACTATATTGGTGAAGCTTTTCAAATTGGCTGGAAAAGCGCACTCTACGGGCTGGAGGGACCGGGGGGCGATGGGTAGGAGCATGTTCGCCGGCACGCCGTTCGCACCTTTGCATGCCTGGGAGAAGCGACTCTCCCCTGCAGGGTGGCTTGGCCGGGTTCACAGCGACCATCTCACGGCGATCTGCTATCATCGCGTGTGGCCCGCTGCCGATTCGCGGTTTCGCGGCTACAAGCCCAATATCAGCGCGACGCCGGACGCCTTCGCGCGCCAGATCGATTACCTGCGCGAGCACTACAACCCGATCTCGATTCGCGAGCTTGCCGATTGGCTGAATGGCACTGGCGGATTACCGCCGCGGCCGATGCTCATCACCTTCGACGACGGGTATCGCGACAACGGCGACATCGCCTGGYCGATTCTGCGGGAGCGCGGCGTCCCGGCCGTCGTCTTTCTCGCGACCGACCATATCGGATCCGGACGACCGTTCGTCTGGGATTTCGCCGCGCATTGCCTTGCGACCACCGCGGTGAAACGCGGCATGGTTCCGCTCGTGGGACGCCTCGCACTCGTCACCGAGGCCGACCGCGATGTCGCTACGGAGCGCTGGGTCGAAGCAATTAAATTGATCCCCGCCTGCGAGCGCGAGAATGCCATGGCAGCGCTCGCCGCGGCGCTCGATGTCCCGCTACCGGCAGCTGACGTGTTCCAGCACCTCTATCTCAGCTGGGCCGAGGTCAAGACCCTTGCCCAGGAGGGACTCGATTTCGGCGGGCACACCCACACACATCCGATTCTTACGCGTCTACCGCTTCAAGAAGCCAGCGACGAGATCGAGATTTCGGTGGAGCGGTTGACCGCCGCGCTTGGCGCGCGTCCCCTGAGTTTCGCCTATCCGAACGGCTCTCCTCGCGACTTCACACCCGATCACGAGGAGGCTGCCCGCAAGAGCGGCGTCGCCATGGCGTTCAGCCTTGAACCGGGTCCGACGCCGCTTGCCCGCGTACGCGAAAATCCCATGGCCATCCGACGCATTTATGTCGGTGGCCGCGATGGCAGGCTCCGGTTCCTTGCAAAGCTCAACGGCGCCGCCAGGTTGAGCAGCTTCCTGCGCAGGCAGTGCCGAAAGCTCGGATACACAGTGACCCAGATTTCCCCCGCGCCCGGCGGCCGGGTCGGGCATCTCTAGAACGCAAAAACGCCGAAGCCCGTCTCCGGACTTCGGCGCTGTTATCGCGCGTGACACACCACGTTAGTGATGTGTCTCCTTCATCCGGCCTGTCCTGTGAACGCTGGACGCATCGGAACGAGGCCGGATGAAGACATTTGCGACGATGGGACTTAGAGGATCCAGAAATCGCCAGCCGAGAGTTTGGCCTTGTTTTCGAGAACCGCGACGTGAACCGCAGCGCCCGAACCCGAACCATCGGCATCGTACGAGAGGATGCCGGTCTTGCTGTCGTAGACAATGTAGTCGTTGCTATCGAGAGCCTTGTCGCCGGCGCGGAAATTGGCCGAGGACAGGACGCCGTTCGCGAGCTTCGTGAACACGGCGTTGTCGAGTTCGAACCAATCGTCGCTGCTGTTGAAGTCCACGATCTTGTCACGGTTGGTGGTGGTGCTCGCCTTCGTGGTGAACACGAACGCATCCTTGCCATCACCCCCGACCAGAACGTCATTGCCGCCCTTGCCGTTGAGCTTGTCGTCACCGGCATAACCGTAGATCGTCTCGCCGGACGTGGAGCCGTTCAACACGTCGTTCCAGCTCGTACCCTTGATGGTGCTGCCCGCGGGCGCCGGATCGGGCGTCGGGGTCGGGGTCGGAGTCGGCTCCGGGGTGGGCGTCGGCGTCGGCGTGGGCTGCGGAGCCGGGGTCGGCGTCGGCGAGGAGTCGAACGCACCGGCACCGGTCTTGATGACGAGGTCCTTGAAGTTCACCGCCGTCGTCTCCGCCGCGGTCGAACGGTACACGCCTTCCTTCCAGTAGGTCTGGGTCTGGTCGGTGTAGCCGAGGGCGCCGTCGTAATCGACGATCTTCACGCCATCGCGCCAGATTTCGGCGCTTCCGTTACCATAGGGATCGAACTTGATGTTCATCTTCATCGTGTACCAATGGCCGCGCACGATGTCCTGGCTGTCGCTGTAGATGTCGCGATAGACCGGGTTGCCGGTCGAGCCGGAATTGCCCGAGATCTTCATCTTGTCGTTGCCGTTGAACTTGATTTCGATCGGCGGCGACATGTTCATGGCCGAGTGAAGCTGGCCCATCACCATCCACTTGGCGGTGTTCTTGGYGCCGGGCTCGATCATGAACTTGTATTCGACGCTGATRTCCTGRTTGATCGAATACCGCGCCACGTCGCCCATCTCGGCGCGCTCGACGCCGGMMGAGTCGGTGTAGCCGCTGCTGACATATTGATCGCCCTTGCGGACTTCRAAACGCAGCGTGCTGTTGTCTTTGGAGTCAAAGCTCCAGGGATTCTCGGCATTTACGTAAAACTGCCGACCCSCATAAGAAATCGCGGTGTTGTCGTTGACATCTTCCTGCCAAACTGAAGGTAACAAAGCCATAGGTCAAATCCGTCCGTTTTTCCGCAAAACAAAGTGCGGCTGTGTTGAAATGAAGCCAAACATCATCCGCCGAACAAATCTCGGCAAAGTCGCGTAAAAGCGACTTGTTCAATAATATTTAGCGATTGACCGCGCTGGGTGGGAACTCATGTTTTGCGCAGCTAACGAATACACATCCTTAACAATTGAAGTCTTGTGATAAAACGCCRGTTCTTTACCAATTTCGGCCAGCTTGGCCGCACTCGAAATATCGTCTCGAAGCTGCCTAAAGGGCGGCAGTGATCTTCCTCTACGTTACGTTAAAACCTATCACAACTAGCCAAACAGAGGGGACGACCAAATTTTTTTGCTCGTCCCGGAAAACGCGATGGGGGGCCGGGCGCCTCCGGACGGAGGCAAAGGAGGGAATTCAGGTCCGTGACCCGGACGAACTTTTCCTGCAGGAGAAAAATGGCGAGAGCGTGGGAGCCTTCGAAAAAACTCTGTCGGCTTCGCCGCCACTACGAGCCCTGTGATTGCGTCGACGACGAGGGCGAGAGATTCAATCGATTTAAATTCGCGGATCGCGCGAGCGTCAGGCGAACGGCCGCCTGCTCACTCGCTCCGAAATTCTGCGACGCTCCGGCGAGCGCCGTCGCGGTAGAGCGTCATGAGCGCCGCGATCACCGGTTGCGTGAACCCGGGATCTTGAGGAAGATCATCGCCAAAGATTTCGCGGACGCCGAACAGGCTCTCGGCCAGTTGAACCGGATCCTTGCCGGCCGCATCGGCGAGCGCACGCAACCGCGCCGACATGGGGTCGCGCACCTCGAACGGCGCACCGTTCTCGTCGATGCCCGTGACATAGCGCATCCAAGCCGCAACCCCGAGGGCCAGGCGGCCGATCGGCGCCTTTTCGCGCAGCCTGTCTCGAATGGTGCCGAGGAGTCGCTGCGGAAGTTTCTGTGAACCGTCCGTGGCGATTTGTCCGGTGCGATGCTTCAGCGCCGGGTTTTTGAATCGCGCCACAAGCGCTTTCTTGTAGTGGGCCAGATCGGCGCCGGGCGGCATGTGCAGCGTCGGCGTGACGTCTCTGTCCATCAGGGCTGTGATGAGCCTTTCGAAATCCCCATCCGCCATCGCGTCGGATACGGTCTCATAGCCGGCGAGATACCCCAAATAGGCAAGCGTCGAATGGCTGCCGTTGAGTAATCTCAGCTTCATCTGCTCGTAGGGTTCGACATCGGCGACGAATTCCGCCCCGGCCTTTTCCCAGGCCGGCCGTCCCTGCGGGAAACGATCCTCGATCACCCATTGGGTGAAAGGCTCCGTGACGACGGGCCATGCATCGCGAAAGCCGAGCGCTTTCTCGATGCGCGCGCGATCCTCGTCGGTGGTCGCCGGCACGATGCGGTCCACCATCGTCGACGGACATGCCACCTCCGCGGCGACGAACCTGCCAAGATCAGGATCCACGAGCGACGCGTAGCGCGTCAGGATCCGGTGCACCGTGCGACCGTTGGAGGGAAGGTTGTCGCAGGTGAGAACCGTGAAGGGCGGAATGCCCGCCACGCGGCGGCGGCGAAGGGCCTCGACGACCAATCCGGGGGCGGATTTCGGCTGCTGCCAATGGGCCAGATCATGCACGATATCGGGATGCGCCTCGTCGAGTTCGCCCGTCGCCGGATCGTGGCAATAGCCCTTCTCGGTGACCGTGAGCGACACGATGCGCACATGCGGATCGGTCATGACGCTCATGAGCGCATCGAAGGCCTGCGGCGCCAGGATGACCTGCGAGATCGAACCGATGACGCGCAGTTTCTCACCTGCCTCGGAGCGGACCGACAAAGTGTAGAGCCCGTTCTGCGGTTCGAGCGCATCCTGGGTATCGGGACTGCGCAGGCTCGCGGCAACGATGCCCCAGTTCGGATCGAGCGCCAGCACATCGTCGGTATAGACCGCCTGGTGCGCCCGATGAAACGCCCCGATTCCAAGATGGACGATGCCGGTTTCGACGGACCGGCGATCGTAGGACGGCACCACAACGCCCGGTGGGAGTTGCGACAGCGCAATGGTGTTCAGACGGCTTCTCATGGGCGTCTCAATGTGCAGGCTGTTGCTTGGCGCGGGTGACGATCTGCGCCGGATTGACGAAGCGAAGCGCGATCACCAGCCAGATCAGGGTCGTTGCCATGTAGATCACCGCCATGGCGTCGATGGATTGCACTGCGCGAACGCCCGCGGCGAAGACCGCATAATACAAGGCCACCACCAGCGTCTGGCTGGTCGGCCCTGCGACCAGGAAGGTCAGCTCGAACATCGCGATGGTGCGCACCAGAACGAGCAGCAGGGAGGCGAGAATTCCCGGCAGCAGCAGCGGCAGCAACACGTGGATGAAGAGCTTGAACGTGTTCGCGCCGAAGACCCGGGCCGCCGCCTCGATCTTCGGATCGATCTGCTCGATGAACGGGATCATCACCAGAATAACGAAGGGCACAGTCGGCACGAGATTTGCCGCCACGACGCCCCAGAACGTGCCGGCGAGCCCGGTCTGGTAGAGGACGGTGGCGAGTGGAATGCCGAAGGTGATGGGCGGGATCAGCAGCGGCAGCAGGAACAACAGCATGACGAGCCGCTTGCCGGGAAACTCGCGCCGCGCGAGCGCATAGGCCGCCGTCACGCCGAGCACACCGGAAATCAGCACGACAAGGCCGACCACCTGGAACGACACGATGAGAACGTCGCCGAGCTGGAATTCCGACCACGCGGAGGAATACCAGCGCGTGGTCCACCCGGAGGGGAGCCATGTGCCGAGCCAGCGCGTGCCGAACGAGCTGACGATCACCGTGCCGATCATGGCGAAGAGATTGAGGATGAAGAAACCGACGACGGCCCACACGGCTGTCGCCCACAGTTTCGCCCCCATGGTCGTATCGCGGATCATGATGCTACCCCTTCGCGCCGCTGGCAGGGCCGCGATAGAACAATCCGCGCGAGGCGAGAACCGCCACGACGATTGCAAGCTGAACGAAACCCATGATCATCGCGACGGCGGATGCCATCGAGTAATCATATTCCTCGAAGGCCGCCTGATAGGCCGCGATCGAAATCACGCGCGTCGGGCCGGCCGGTGCGCCGAGCAGGACGGCGGATGGAAAGACCGAGAAGGCCTGCACGAAAGACAGACAGAACGTGATCGCAAAGCCCGGCATGAGAAGCGGGATGTAGACGTGCCGGAAGCGCTGCCATGCACTCGCACCCAAAGTCGCGGCCGCCTGTTCGAGAGCCGGGTCGATGCCGGTCACGTAGGACAGCGTCAGGAGGAACGTGAACGGGAAGCCGGTCAGCAGGAGCGAGATGAACACGCCCCAGTAATTGTGCAGGAGGCGAACCGGCTGATCGATGAGACCGAATGTCATCAGCGTGCGGTTGAGCCAGCCCTGCGGACCGAGATAGTTCAGCAACCCCTCGGCCACCAGCACGGTCCCGAGCGTGATCGGCAGAACGAGAATCGCCGTCAGGATGCGCTGGTTGCGCATGAGGCGCACCCGAAAGGCGATCGGCACTGCGAGAAAGAGGTTGAGAAGCGTCGTCGGCACCGACAGCCACAGCGTCTTGGCGATCGTCTCGTAGAGAAACGGATCTGCGAAGAACCGCGCGTAATTGCTCAGCCAATGCGTGCCGGCCTTGGGCTCGAACGAGAGCACCAGCCCGAACGCGAATGGATAGACGAACAAAAGCACTAGAAAGATGACCGCCGGCAGAACCAGAAGCGTGACGGCATCGAGCCCTCTGGCTGCGAGGCGCTGCCAGAGGTTGGGACCCTGTTGCGAGGCTTGAAAGGTGGAGTGCATTCGCCGTTCCCTTCTATGCCTGGTCGGCGAAAATCAGCACGCGCTCGCCGTCGACCGTCAGGTGAATGATGCCACCCGGCTCGACGGAATGATGCGCTCGAAACACGAAATCGGCGCCTTGGGACGACCGCGCCGTGCCGACGAATTCCCGGCCGCGATACTCGATGGTCTCGACGGTTGCCTTCAGGGCGTTGCCGCCGGAATCGGACAGCATCAGATCGTCGGGACGGATGGCCACGAAGGCTGCGCTGCCGACCGGGAGATTGCCCCGTGCCAGACCGCGGAACCGCGCGCCTTCCACATCGATCACCGCATGGCCGCCGTCATTGGAGACGACCTTGCCCTTGAGCTTGTTGCGAAAGCCCATGAAATCCGCCACGTCGAGATGCGAGGGCGATTCGTAGAGCTCCTTGGGCGAACCGACCTGACGGATCATGCCGTCGCGCAGCACGACGATCCTGTCCGCGAGGGACAGCGCCTCGTCCTGATCGTGAGTCACGTAGATGGTGGTTGCGCCGAGTTCGTTGTGGATGCGCCGAATTTCGGCGCGCATTTCGAGCCTGAGCTTCGCGTCGAGATTCGACAGCGGCTCGTCCATGAGAACGAGCGGCGGTTCGATGACGATCGCCCGCGCGATCGCCACGCGCTGCTGCTGCCCGCCGGAAAGCTGGCCGGGCAGCTTGTGCTCCTGCCCCTGGAGGCGCACGAGCGCCAGCGCCTCGTCGATCTTGCGCTCCATCTCGGCGCGCGGCGTGCCGCGCATCTTGAGACCGAAGCCGATGTTCTGGCGCACGTTGAGGTGAGGGAAAAGCGCGTAGTTCTGGAACACCATTCCGAACCCGCGCTCTTCCGGCTTGAGGGTGTCGACCCGGCTCTTGTCGAGCCAGATTGAGCCGCCAGTCACAGGAAGAAGACCCGCGATGCAGTTGAGCGTCGTCGACTTTCCGCAGCCGGACGGTCCGAGCAGGGCGATGAACTCGCCTCGCTTGATCGTCAGGCTCACGTCGCGCAAAGCGTTGAGCGTCCCGAAATCGCGGCTCACATGGTCGAGCCGCACTTCATCGAACTTTGAGAGAGCGATTGTCATCGCGGGTCCTTACCTTCTTTGATCTTATTTGCGTTTCGCGCCGCCGACCTGCTCGTCCCACATGCGGAACGCGATCACCATCTGGTCGGGCTGGAGCGGAACTTCGATCGGATTGTCGGCAATCATCTTCTCGTATTCGGGACGCCCGAATTCCTTGATGGCCGCCTGGCTTTCCGGCGGCGCCATGTCGAGCGTGACGCCCTTCACGGCCGGACCCGGATAGAAATAGCCTTCGTCATAGGTGTAGGCCTGCTGCTCCTTGGTGAGCAGGAAGCTCATGAGGTCGAGCAGAACCGCCTGCTTCTCGGGCGACAACCCCTTCGGCACGCACATGTAATGCGCGTCGGCAACCCAGTGGAAGCCCTTCAGCGCTCCCACTTTCGCTTCCTTCGGCACGACGCCGAGGACGCGCGGATTGATGTCCCAGCCKGTCGTGGACACCGTCATGTCGCGCGAACCCTCGCCGAGTTCCTTCATGACCGCGCCGGTACCGGAGGGATAATATTCGATGTTCTGGCCGAGCTCCTTGAGATAAGCCCAGGTCTTGTCCCAACCCTTCGCGGGATCCTGCGGATCCTTGTCGCCGAGGATGTAGGGAAGGCCCATGATGAAGGTGCGGCCGGGGCCGGAATTCGCAGGACGCGCATAGATCAGCCGGTTGGGATTGGCCTTCGTCCAGGCCAGCAATTCCTCGGCGGTGGTCGGCGGTGTCTTGACGCGGTCGGGCATGTATTCGAGCAGCGGACCCGAGGGATAATAGGTCACGACGACGCCCTGCCCTTTTGCAAGCGCCTGCATCTTGCCGGCGGCCGGGAGATATATGTCGTCAAGCTTCGGCAAGGACGCCGCATGGGTGCCGAGGAGGTCGACCCAGAGCTTCTGGTCGATGCCGGCGGACAAAGCATCGGTGCCCGTCAGCACCAGATCGATGTCGACGCGTCCGGCATCCTGCTGCGCCTTGATCTTGCCGGCGAGTTCGGGTGCCGGCGCTTTCGTGAAGGTGATGCGCGAAACCAGGTTCGGCTTCGCCTTGCGATAGTTTTCGATGGCTTTCTGCGTCAGCGCCAGATTGCCCGCCACGTCGATGACGTTGAGCGCAACCGGCTCCTTGGGCAATGCGAGCTGTGCAAAGCTGGGGCCGCCGAATGTCGCAACGCCTGCGGCGCCCGCAACGCCGCCGACGAACGTCCGTCTGGTGATAGGTGTCTTCATGGTCTTCCTCCCGTTTTTCGCCTGTGCGACATGAGTTCTTTGAACCACGTCCGTCGTCACAGTTTGTAGGCCTCTTTGGCGAGGCGATAGGCAAGATCGTGGGCCACCTCGTGCGCCTCGCCTTCTTCAAGGCGATGGCTCGTCACGAGGCCGGCGAGATACGCGCAATCGACCCGACGCGCCATGTCGTGGCGCGCGGGAATCGACAGATACGCGCGGGTGTCGTCGTTGAAACCGACCGTGTTGTAGAAGCCCGCGGTTTCGGTGGTGAGCTCGCGGAAGCGGCGCATGCCCTCCGGTGCGTCGAAGAACCACCAGGCCGGCCCGAGCTTCAGCGCCGGATAATGGCCGGCAAGCGGCGCCAGTTCCCGCGAATAGGACGTCTCGTCGAGCGTGAAGAGGATGATCCGCAGGTCGGGATTGTTGCCGAAACGATCGAGCAGAGGCTTGAGGGCGTGGACATATTCGGTGCGGGCCGGAATGTCGCCGCCCATGTCGCGGCCGAAGGTGCGGAAAAGGTCCGCATTGTGGTTGCGGAACGAGCCGGGATGGATCTGCATGACCATGCCGTCGTCGACGCTCATCGCCGCCATCTCGGTCAGCATCTGTGCGCGGAAAAGCTCGGCATCAGCGGCACTTGGCGAACCCTGGGAGACGCGGCCGAAAAGTGCCTCGGCTTCGGCCTTCGAGAGATCGGCGGTCCGGGCGCTCGGATGGCCGTGATCGGTCGAGGTCGCGCCATATTGTCGAAAGAACGCGCGGCGCTTGCGATGCGCTTCCAGATAGCCGTCCCATGAGCCGGTATCGCAATCCGTCAACTCGCCGAAGCGGGCGAGATTCTCGCGAAATCCTTCGAATTCCGGATCGACGACAGGGTCCGGGCGGTAGGCTGTGATCACGCGGCCGCCCCAGCCGGATCGGCGAATGGCCTCGTGATGCTTGAGGGGATCCAGCGGGCTCTCGGTCGTGGCGATCGCCTCGATGCCGAAGCGCTCGAATAAGGCGCGGGGGCGGAATTCCGGAGTGCGCAATTGCGCGTCGATCCGGTCGTAATATTCGTCGGCGTTGTCGGCCGAAAGACGCTCTTCGAAACCGAAGAGCGTTGCGAAGGTGTGGTCGAGCCAGGTTCGCGTCGGCGTGCCCCGAAAGAGGTGATAGTTCGACGCGAACAGACGCCAGATCGCCCGCGGATCGGCTCTCGAGACACCGTCCCGCGGCGCAATCCCGAGATCCTCCAGACGGATGCCCTGGCTGTAGAGCATCCGCGAAACGTAATGGTCGGGGACGACGAACAAGGTTGCGGGGTCCGGGAACGCCTCGTTCTCCGCGAACCAGCGCGGATCGGTATGACCGTGAGGCGAAACGATCGGCAGATCCTTCACGGACGCGTAGAGGTTGCGCGCGACGGCGCGGCTCGACGGATCGGCGGGAAATAACCGATCCTCGTGGACCAGCATTGACGTCACTCCCAGGGGCGGTACGGCTTCGTTCGGCCGATTATACTTCGAACGCTTTACCTTAAGTCGGCTTTGTCTGCTTTGCAATGGTCTACTAGTATGGTAGCGTACCACTAATGTCTCAGAACCCGCTCGCGAAGCTTGAAGAGAGCAATGAGCCGATGGCGCGGCGCGTAACGGTGGCGTTGCGCCAGGCCATCGTCTCCATGCACCTTTCGCCGGGCGAGATGCTGTCCGAACAGGACCTTGCGCAGCGCTTCGGAGTGAGCCGCTCTCCCGTGCGAGAAGCCTTCATCAAGCTCAGCCAATCGGGCCTCGTGCGCGTCCTCCCGCAACGGGGTACGCTCGTCGTCAAGATCTCGCCGGCGGCGGTGGAGGATGCGCGTTTCATCCGCGAGGCCGTGGAATGCGCGGTCGTCCGCGAGGCCGCGCTCAAGGTGTCCCCCGCGATGGTGGCGCGATTGACGGACAGCTTGACGCGCCAGAAGCGCGCATTGCGGACCAGAACCACCTCGGAGTTCCTCGCCCTCGACGAGGAGTTCCACCGCCTGCTTGCCGAGAGCGTCGGTCGCCCCGCCGCCTGGGAGATGATCGAGGACGTCAAGCCGCAGATGGACCGCGTCCGCTTCCTCGACATGTCGCAGGGCCCGCAGCGCGACCGCATCGTCGCCCAGCACGCCACCATCGTCGACGCCATCAAGGACGGCGATCCCGACCGTGCCATCAAGGCCATGCAGGACCATCTCGGCGAGATCCTGCTCTCGCTGCCCGAAATGGCGGCCAAATATCCCGATCTGTTCGAGCCGGCAGCGGCCGAAGGGCAGCAGGCACTCAGCGCGTGAACGCGCGACCATAGAGGTCAATCATGTTGGATAAACCCGCGTCGAATCCGCGAACCGTTCGTCTCCACGAGCGCGACAATCTCGTGGTCGCAGTCGATCCGATCGAGGTCGGCGCCGTGGCCCACGGCGTGACAGCGCTGGCGCGCATCCCGCGCGGCCACAAGATGGCGATCTCCCCTCTGGCCGAAGGCGAGCCCGTGCTGAAGTTCGGCCAGACCATCGGCTTTGCCGGCAAAGCCGTGGCGCCGGGCGAGTGGCTGCATGAGCACAACGTGGTGCTGCACGATTTCACGCGCGATTACCGCTTCGCCGAGGACGCCCGCTCGGAAATCATCCTGCCCGTCGCCGAACGGGCGACATTCGAAGGGTTCAGACGCGCGAACGGCAAGGTCGGCACGCGCAATTATCTGGCCATCCTGACCAGCGTGAATTGCTCTGCCACGGTGGCCCGCTTCATCGCCCGCGAGGTCGAACGCTCCGGGCTGCTCGACGACTATCCGCATGTGGACGGGGTTATCCCGCTCGTTCACGGCACCGGTTGCGCCATGGACAACAAGGGCGAGGGCTACGACATCCTCAAGCGGACCCAATGGGGCTACGCGTCCAATCCCAACATGGCCGGCGTGCTGATGGTGGGCCTCGGCTGCGAGGTGTTCCAGATCGGGCGCTGGAAGGAGGCCTACGGGCTCAGCGAAAGCGAGACCTTCCGCACCATGACCATCCAGGATATGGGCGGCACCCGCAAGACGGTCGCGGCCGGCCTCGAGGTGATCCGCGACATGCTGCCGGCGGCCAATCTCGCCCGGCGAGAAACGGTGCCGGCATCGGAACTCATGCTGGCTCTGCAATGCGGCGGGTCTGACGGTTATTCGGGCATCACCGCCAATCCGGCGCTGGGCGCGGCGGCCGATATCCTCGTGCGCAACGGCGGCACCGCGATCCTGTCGGAGACGCCGGAGATCTACGGCGCCGAGCACCTGCTGACGCGCCGCGCCGCGACCCGGGAGATCGGCGAGAAACTCGTGAGCCGCATCGCGTGGTGGGAGGAATACACCGCGCGCAACCGTGGCGAGATGAACAACAACCCCTCCCCCGGCAACAAGGCCGGCGGCCTGACGACGATCCTCGAAAAGTCCCTCGGCGCGGCGGCAAAAGGCGGCACGACCACCCTGACCGGCGTCTTCGAATATGCCGAGCCGGTGACAGAGAAGGGCTTCGTGTTCATGGACACGCCGGGCTACGACCCCGTCGCCGCCACCGGACAGGTCGCGGGCGGCGCGAACGTGCTCTGCTTCACCACCGGGCGGGGTTCCGCCTATGGCTGCAAGCCCACCCCCTCGATCAAGCTCGCCACCAACAGCGAGATCTATCGGCGGATGATCGACGACATGGATATCAATTGCGGCGACATCCTCGACGGCGTGTCGATCGACGAAAAGGGCGCGGAAATTTTCCGCGCCATTCTCGATGTCGCGTCGGGCAAACGCACCAAATCCGAGGAGTTGGGCTACGGCGATGCCGAGTTCATTCCCTGGCAGGTCGGCGCCACCATGTAGCGCCGACGACTCCTTCTCAAGACCCGGCGATTTTCAGGGTCATGTCCACCATTTTGGCCGATGAGGATTGCTTCACGAGATCGATGCCGTGTTCGCAATCCTCGCGCCGCCGGTATCCTTCGGCGGATTCCGCCACCACTTGGCCGTTCTGGTGCCGAAGACGCCAACGCCAGTCGCCGGTAGCGTCGCGATAAACCTCAAATCTCATTGTCAGCCTCCCTCGATCTCAGGGTACCAACGCCCAAGCTCGGCTTTGGTTACGCGCCGCCGGAACGCCGTGCGGTCTCGACCGTTGATGGCCAAGCGGCAATTGCCGAGCTAATGAGAGAACGCACGATGTCCAAAGACCACGACAGTTACTACGCCGCCGAAGTCGAAGAGCATTTTCGCCGTGGTCGCGGCCTCAGCACCTATACGACCGGCGGATTGGTGATTGCAGGTCTCGTCGGAGCCGGAATCGGCTGGCTCATCT